>CBDUKY010000046.1:0-12100 GCA_965367925.1 uncultured Pseudomonadales bacterium
CCTGCAACATGTACAGGCAATTACCAGTTGGGATGAAGCTTCGATGATGCCGGTTGGCGGTGGAGAAGCGAGAGGCCGCGCCTTGACGACCCTTGAAGTGATGATCCATCAGTTGACCACCCAACCGGAAGTTGCTGATTGGATTGCAAAGGCGGATGGTGAATCGCTTGATGAGTGGCAATCTGCAAACCTACGTGAATTGAAAAGGGTTCATCGCGACGCCACCTGCATGCCGGAAGATCTGGTTTCCAGTATCAAGGCAGCAACATCAAAATGTGAACAGGCCTGGCGTCGCTACCGTGCGGAAAATAACTGGGATGAGATGCAGCCACTACTAGAAGAGGTGGTCAATCTGTCGCGGCAAGAAGCGACAGTTAGAGGTGAGGCGCAGGGTTTAAGTAAATACGATGCCTTGTTGGATATGTATGAGCCTGATGTGCGTAGTGCCAGTATTGATACTGTGTTTGCAGATTTGAAGACATTTTTGCCTGATTTTGTTCGGCAGGTACAGGAAAAGCAGCGTCAGGAATCACTGCTACCTGTGAAGGGTAACTTTAGTATTGAGAACCAGAAAAAGCTTGGTTTTGAAGTGATGACAGCCGTGGGTTTTGATTTCAATCACGGCAGACTCGATGTTAGTCACCATCCATTCTGTGGTGGTGTGCCTGATGATGTAAGGATAACCACCCGCTATAGTGAAGACGATTTTATCACTGCGTTAATGGCAGTTATCCATGAGTCTGGCCATGCCATGTACGAGCAAGGATTACCGAAAGACTGGCGTAATCAGCCTGTTGGGGTTGCTTTGAGTTCAGGCACGCATGAAAGCCAATCACTGCTGATGGAGATGCAAGCTTGTAGAACCAGAGAGTTCTTGAATTTTCTCGCGCCAGTTGCACAGCGTGCTTTTCTTGGTGCTGAAAGTAACGATCCAGCCTGGAGTGCTGATAATCTGTATCGTCTTTATACCCGTGTCGAACGGGGCCTGATTCGTGTAGATGCAGATGAAGTCACCTACCCGTTGCACGTCATCTTGCGATATGAGCTTGAAAAGCAACTCATAGAAGGGGCGATGGAAGTTAAAGATCTACCGGACGCCTGGCATGAGAAGATGCAAAGCTACCTTGGATTGTCGACGGCGGGAAATTTTACAGATGGTTGCTTGCAAGATGTACACTGGCCAGCTGGCCTATTTGGCTACTTCCCAACCTATACGCTCGGTGCAATGACAGCAGCACAGTTATTTGCCGCGGCTAAGCTGGCGACACCAAATTTACTTGATGAAATTGGTCGCGGTAATTTCGCGCCTTTACTCGCCTGGTTACGGGAAAATGTGCACAGCAGAGGTAAGTTGCTGGCTTATGATGACTTGATGATTGCCGCGACCGGCTCGACCCTGGATGCGAAGTTCTTCAAAGATCATCTGCAAGCCAGGTACGGATAGTTTTATCGGCCATCAGGCTATGGCTTTCGACCTGGGTCTGGTTTGGATAGATCCCTTGCCTCAAAAACTGCTTTGCCTGTTTTGGGTGGCTCGTCTGCTGGCGCTTCAGGTTTTTTCTTGGGCTGTTCTCGGGGCTCGACATGGGGAATATCTTTCGCGGCGAAGGATGCCTTGCCCGATGACTGGCTTTGCCGGGCAGCAAGTTTCTTCCTGATATCCTCTGGGGTCTGGGCGATATCCCGTTTTGCAGCTGGTGCAGTCGGCGACATTAGTTTTGGCCGAGCGGCTTTTGGTGTTGGTGCGATCGTCTGGGATAGGTCTTTTGCTTCAAATCGAGATTCACCCGTTGCTCTGGGTTGGCTTGCTTCGAGCTTGCGGCGAATCTCTTCCGGCGTCTGGGCAATTGTTTTCGGTTCGGTGCGCGGCTTCGGTTTCACATCCGGAATTTTGGAAGATAAATCTCGTGATTCAAACAGCGCCTTACCTGTTGGTGGTGCTGGCCTGGGTTTCTGTTTCGGTTCCGGGGCAGGTTCGTCTCGTTCAAAGGCTTCATTGACGCGATTGGCTAACATGGCCAGTTCACGAGAAGCTGAATAGATACCATTGTCGAGATAGACCTCAACGTTTTGCAGTTCCTTTTCTTCCTGCTCGGTTACCCGAATTCGATTTCTAGCCAATTCACTTTCTGATTTCTTGGCGCCGAACATGCCTTTTAGTGAGCCTAAGAAGCCGGACTTTTTCTCAGTGGGTTCATCTATTTTAATGTTCTGGCGTTTTGCCACGACTTTCGCCTCGAGTTTACGACGACGGGTTTTAACATCGTCGTGAACTTCATGTAGATAAGCGGTAGGCACTTTTGCGTCGAGCAGTTGGCGAACAACTGTCAGGCGGGCAAACAGGTTTTCATGGCGTTCTGTTAGCAGCTGTAAATTTGTCTTGTCACCGCTGTGTTCAAGCTTATGTTTCAGGTCGTTTAGGACATCAACAAGGGACGCTTTTACACCTGGGTCTACAGGTTCAAAGCGAGCATCAGAAAGGGTGTTGCGGATTCGGTTGAACTCTTGCAGCAGTTGCTCTTCAACTTCTTGCAAGGCGCTATCAATCGTGTCCAGTAATTCAGTCATAGTGTGTCGTCATCGGGGATACAATGCTTATAGTGGGGTGCAACGTCAGGGGCAAGGAGAATAATGTAATTGAATTGTAAAATTAGCGGCTACGAAAGTCCTTTATTGCGCCAAGAATTATCCGGCAAGTCAGCTGTCCCACGAGTTTACCATCTTCTACAATCGGGCGGCGACGGTGTTTGTCGGCTAACATACTGGCCGCAACACTGATGATATCTTCATCTGGATGATTTACTTCGACCTGCTTTGTCATCACATCTCGAACGAGGGCAGACCCTGGGACGCCGTCATTATAAGCTGCATCGACAATTGAACGCAGACAATCTAGTTCCGATAGCATACCCACAAGACGCTTATCCTTGTCCACCACAGCGATACCGGACAGCTTGTTAGTCAGAATCACCTGGGATGCCTCGGCGACAGTGACATCGTCGGTGACGGTCACGGGCCTGGTCATATAGTCACGTACAGCAACTGAATTAGACATGCTGGGATACCTCGCTAGTGCCTGATTTTTCAGGCAATTATTATTCTTGTTTTAGTCACATTAGCGCATGTATGGGGGCAAATATAGTATCTACTGGTATTTTTAAAGTAGCTGCCAGAGGGTGTCAAAAGACAGTTTTAGTGCTTCTGCGATACTTTCCGATTCGATAACAATCGCCACAGGATGGTCACCCTGGGTAAGTGAAATCATGGCGCATTTAGGCGGGTAGACCGCCACATAGCTTGCTCCAGGGGTAATATTCTCAGTAGGAATCCATTTTCTTGCGGCTAACGGCGCATCCTCGCCACCATCTCCAATTGCAATTACATTCACGTAGATCTGCTTTTGGACCCGTTGCCGGGTGAAGTTGGGAAAAGGTCGGTAGAGGTATTTTCTGATCAGTTTTGAGCTATAGACCCGATATAGCTTCTCGTCGTGGTGACTGACGGTTCGCAAAATATCTTTCAGGACATATTCAATCCCATCATCTCCCTCGTAATGGCGGACGCTGGTGCTGCCGAACTGTGGGCCGAGGCTATTGAGGTCTGGAACGATGTCCTGTTCCAGGGTCTGGGTTACCCTGTTTAGCTGGTTTGCCTGTTCTTGTGCCATTACCAGCAGATTCTCCGGGGGTTCGGCGCAAAAGAATTTGCGTTTGCCTCTCGGTAGGTAGCTGACCATCGATTTTTCGCGGAGCAATTTCAGAATCTCATAGGTAGTCCCGCGGTTAATCCCGGCTGCATCGGCTATGTCCCGGATTGAGCCTGGCCCAATCTTTAACAGGGCCAGGTTCCTTGTGACTCAGTCCAAGGGTTTGAAGGGCCTCGTGAATGATCATTAGCTTCTCATTATTGTCAATTAAATGATGACAAATGGGGTTGTTGTAATTTATGCATTATCTATATTGCCTTTCAAATAATTAGTCAGTCAATAAAGGAATGACAATGTGCGGAATTGTTGTGGTAAGGGGTCAAGAAAGCCAAAAATTAGCCGTCGATGGGCTGAAGCGACTCGAGTATCGAGGCTATGACAGTTTCGGGTTTGCTTATGCTGTACCAGGGGCTGGGCTGGAAGTGTATCGCAGCACAGATTTCCTCCAGCCGACAGGCGTTCAACTACCCAGCGCCCAGACGGTCGTCGGCCATACCCGTTGGGCAACCCATGGTGCGGTTAGTATTGAAAACTGCCATCCACACCTGGATGTGACCGGTCGCTTTGCCCTGATTCACAATGGGGTAGTGGACAACTTTCTCAAGCTGAAGCAAACCCTCATCGAGCAAGGGCATCATTTTCATTCAGAAACAGACTCTGAGGTCATACTTAAACTTATCGCGACTAATCTAGATCAAGGGTCGTCGCGGTTAGCCGCTGTGGCCGGGGCCAGGCAACAGCTTCAGGGGCGAAATACCTTTGTCTGCTTGTTTGAGGATGGTGAGATCATTGCTGTCAAAAAGGGTTCTCCGCTAGTGGTCGGGCGTGCTGCAGATCAGCTCTTTATCGCCTCTGACATACTTGCTTTTGGCCATCTTGGTCAGGCGTTTGTTGCCATGGGTGAAGATCAGATACTGGTGGCAGATAGCCGGGGTGAACTAGCGCTCTTTCAAGCTGGCGTAATCAGCGCCGATGGTGATTCGTTAGTCACAGATTCGGAGCGTGATTTGCGACCGCTGGCGCTCTGTTGGGCCGCCCACGAAAACCAGATCACAGGACTCGATTAACCAGAATTACTCAGCGGTAAGTCAGGCTTTAAACATTACATGCTAAAGGAGATATTCCAGCAGTGGCGCACTATTCCGATGCAAGGAAATCTTATTGACGAAGCGCTTGATGAATTTGTGAGGCTGATAAAACAAAAACGATTGGTGGTAGTGACCGGGGCAGGTGGTGCCTATTTTACTGCCCAGCAAGTTGCCTGGATGCTACGTCAGATTGGTGGCGTACCTGCAATTGCGGTCGCGGCCTATGAGCTCCGTGGCATCAAATCCCTCGTTGATCACAACTGCATATTGCTGGCAGTGAGTCAGAGTGGCGAAACAGCAGATACGCTCGATGCGATAAGTGTTGCGAAGGGCTGGGGGATGGTGATTGCTTGTGTAGTAAATATGCCGTTTTCCTCCATGAGTCGAGAAGCAGATTTCGTTTTTCATCAGGGCCTTGGCCCAGAAGAGTGTGTGCTGTCAACAAAGTCTGCCTCGGCGCAGGTTGTATTCGGCTATCTGCTGGCAATGCTAGCGAGTAATCAGGAAGCGCTTTGTCGGCAAACCCTGGATCAAGTGAGTCACGCCTTGAGTATTGCGCTTGATGAAGGCAGTTCTGCTCCTTTTGTATCTGCAGCAAGATATCTTTCAAATCAGCGCAATGTATTTGTCCTTGGACGGGACGGTCACTTTGCTAACGCGCTTATCGGGGCGCTGAATATTAAAGAGGCGAGTTATCTGCACGCGGAAGCCTTTAGTGCGGGTGAACTGAAACATGGGGTGATTGCATTAATAGAAGCAGGGACCCCGGTGATCCTGTTTATGCCGGCGGGGGATAGCTACATGCAGAATGTTGCACAAGAAGTAAAAGCGCGCGGAGCCTATCTGATTGCCATTGGTGAAGGGGATGAAAGTTGCGATGTGATCTTGCCGCTCTTTGCTGATGGCGCCCTCATTAGCGCCATGATTCCATGCCAATTATTAGCCTACTATGTGGCGCTGGAGCGGGGGCTAAACCCGGATAGGCCAAGAAATCTGGCGAAGAGTGTCACTGTACAATAGAGGCGTCAAAGCCGTTCTGTCCTTGTAGGTAACGATTTAAAAGATACCGCGTTATACTTAGCCACAATTCTTGAGCCAGGTGATGCCCGGCGCTACTTCTTTGTGCCAGGACAGGCAAAGGCCAGATAATGAATACCTTACAACCGATTACTGAACTGGATGCTGCCAGTTTCAAACGAGATGGTTACCTTGTAGTACCTGGATTGCTCGATGCAGAGCGTTGCGCCGCAATGCGAAAGATCGCGACCCAGCAGGTGACTGAACAACTAGCACCTGTAGAATATGAGGTTGAGGTTGGCTATCCAGGTGCACCGACAACATCTGATGCAGAAGGAGGCGATACTGTGCGCCGCCTGTTACACGCCTATAGTCGCCATGAGCTATACAGGGACTGGGCGAAGTCTGCCGAAATAAAGCAGGTGCTCGTGCGGCTCTTTTCAGGTGCTGCAGTTGAACTCTCCCAGTGTCATCACAACTGTATGATGACGAAACATCCCGGCTTTAGCAGTGCAACCCTGTGGCATCAGGATAATCGTTACTGGTCATTCGATGAAGAGAATCTCATTAGTGTCTGGACGGCCCTTGGTGATGAAACTCGTCAGAATGGCTGTCTAAGAGTTATCCCTGGTAGCCACACGATGGTGCTTGAACCTGGCCGGTTTGACGCAGCAAAGTTCCTCCGGCCTGACTTGCCAGAAAATAAAGCCCTGATTGCAAATGCCAAAAGGGTGGAACTCCATGAGGGCGATACTTTGTTTTTTCACAGTCGGCTTTTTCATGCGGCCGGGCGAAACCTATCTGATGTGGTGAAATACTCCCTTGTATTTACCTATCACGAGGCGACAAATCGGCCTATAGAAGGCACGCGGTCAGCAAGGTTTCCTGGCATTTTGATCTAGCTATTTGTCTGGTGTGGGTAACAGGGACATAAGCTCGGTCAGTAGAGGTTCGCGACTTGTACCTTGCCGCCAGGCAAAGCCAATATCTCGATAGAAACGTTTCTCTGGTAGTCGCACAGTGGCAATTCTTGTGTGCTTCAAGACTCCGGCCGCAACTGTCATATCGGGTACCAGTGTGACGCCAAGATCGTCATCGACCATTTGTAACAGCATCTGCAAACTGTTTGCGCCAAAGGTGTGAATCTTCTTGTGGTTCTTTAATCTACATCCAGCCAGTGCATGGTCACGCAGGCAATGGCCATCATCTAAAAGCAGTAGGCTCTCATCCGGCAGGGTGTCAAAATCGATTTTATTCGGGTTTACCAGCTTCGAGTTTTTGTTGTACGCCAGATGCATACCTTCCCGATACAGCACTTTAGTATTTACCTGCCCTGCGTCGTAAGGCAGCGCTAGTAGCGCTAGATCAAGTTTGTTTTGTTGTAGCTCAGCAATCAGGTTAGGTGTTGTGTTTTCTCGAATATATAGCTTTAACCCTTCCATCTTCTGGCGAATATTAATCACGTAAGGACTAATTAGATAGGGTGCGATGGTCGGGATAACCCCTAGCCTAACGGGTAATGAAAGGGGGTTTGATTGGGCTCTTGCCTCATCCACGAGATCTTCAGTTTGCATGATGATATAGCGGCTACGATTGGCGATGGTATTACCAAGATCAGTAAAAGATAGTGACTTGTTTGTCCGTTCAACCAGCGTGACGCCGAGATAGGATTCAAGTTCTTTGATACCTGTACTTAAGGTCGACTGGGTAACGTTCTGGCTTGCTGCTGCCTTCCCGAAATGACCTTCATCTTTAAGGGCGACCAGATACTGCAGTTGGCGAATGGAGGGTAGGTGCATATTTTATCTCAAAGCCGAACGATTGATAAAATGTATCGAAACGATAAAAACAATTCAATATATATATTAACTATTTTTACCTAAGATGAGTGCCATATTCATTCATTAACCAGTTAAACGAAATTGATTAACAAAACCGATCCCAGAAGGGATAAGGAAGTAAATATGGAAAATCATGAAGGTAAAGCAGTACCCAGCGTAACATTTAGAACTCGAAACGACGAAGGTTGGGTAGATATTACGACCGATGAATTGTTCGCGGGCAAGAAAGTGGTTGTGTTCGCCCTACCAGGTGCCTTTACACCAACCTGTTCAGCGACTCACTTGCCACGGTACGAAGAGCTTACACCCGTCTTTAAGGCGGAAGGTATTGATGATGTGGTCTGTATTGCGGTCAACGACGGCTTCATTATGCATGCCTGGGGCAAAGACCAGGGCGTGCAGAATGTGAAGTTAATCCCTGACGGCAATGGCGACTTTAGCCGCGGTATGGGCATGTTGGTAGAGAAGCGAGATCTAGGCTTCGGTGATCGCTCATGGCGCTACTCCATGCTTGTCAACGACGGCATCGTTGAGAAGATGTTCATTGAACCTGATGTACCAGGTGACCCCTTTGAAGTCTCTGATGCAGATACGATGTTGAACTACATCAATGCCAGTGCCGTTGTACCTGAACCTGTTGCAATAATCAGCCGGGTTGGTTGTCCACACTGCCAGCGTGCAAAATCATTGTTGGATGAGCAGGGTATCCGCTACAACGAGATTCAGGTGGGGCGAGATATTGATCAAGCATCACTTCGCGGCTTGAGCGGCTCAATCACAGTGCCACAGGTATTTGTCGGTGGTAAGTTGATCGGCGGCGCAGATGAGTTAACAACCTATCTCAAGGCTGCCTAGTCGACTACTAGATAAACTCAGCAGTAAAATAAAACAAGCAACAGGGGTTAACCCTGTTGCTTGTTTCTACGAGGTTTATTTTGCGACAGTAGCAACCTCATTGATAAAGGTATCGAGGGTTTCTAGCTTTTGCGGGTTGCAGTCCATACCCAGGGTAAAGTCTGGAATGATTAGCTCGTCGACGCCGATATCCTGATAGCCAGCGACAATGTCACGCAATTCAGAGACACTGCCAGCTATCTTTGGTGGCTTATCATCAGATTCACGCATCTTCTTAGCGAAGGCCGCGTCGTCGGTCAAAATCAATAAGGCGACAGCCGTGCGCTTAATGCTGGCCGGGTCCCGACCAAGATCAGCACAATGCTGATCCAATACTGACATCTTTTGTTTCAAAGTGGCGACATCACCCCAGACATTCCACTCATCTGCATACTGTGCGGTAATCCTTAAGGTGACCTTTTCACCACCACCACCGATCAACAAGGGTAGTGGTTTCTGAACAGGCTTCGGCTCCAGGGGCGCATCTTTTAGGGTGTAAAACTTACCATCAAAGTTGGCGCTCTCGTCATTGAATAACTGCTTGATCACCTGGCAAGCTTCTTCCAGACGTGCAAGGCGACCATTTACTGTGTGAAAAGGAATACCGTACTTTTCATGTTCATTTTCCTGCCAACCAGATCCAAGACCGAGAACAACTCGGCCACCTGAAATATGATCGACAGTTGCGGCCATCTTGGCGAGCACAGCCGGGTGGCGATAGGTATTCCCGGTAACGAGGGTACCAAGGCGAATTCTCGGTACAGTTGCGGCAATTGCTGCAAGGGTCGTCCAGGCTTCAGGCCAGGGTGCGCTGGTATCGTCAGCGTTGGGCATGAAATGGTCCGCTAACCAGAGCCCATCCCAGCCAGAATTTTCAACATGGTTGGCGAGTTGCTTAACAGTTTCAAATGATTGTGTTGGCTGTGGCCAAAAGCTGAATTTCATGTGATCTCCTAGCGGTTAATTTTGGGTGCGTGATGACTTGAGCATAGCTGTCGTGATTCAACAAGTCACCCGTAGTTAGGTTATGATTCTTGTCTACCAGAAGGAAGGATCACGATAGGGAAATCCCATGGTGATAAAAGCGTAATTGTCTGTAAGGGGGAAGATGAATGAATGGTGCTGAGAGTTTAATCAGGTCGCTGGTTGGTGCAGGTGTGGAGGTATGTTTCGCTAATCCTGGCACTTCTGAGATGCATCTTGTTCAAGCGATTGATGCGGTCCCAGAAATGCGCCCGGTGTTAACGCTGTTCGAAGGGGTTTGTAGTGGTGCAGCGGACGGCTACGGGCGAATGACCGGTAAACCAGCGACAACCTTACTTCATCTTGGTCCAGGACTCGCCAACAGTATTGCCAATCTTCACAATGCCCGACGGGCGAGTACACCCATTATTAACCTGGTCGGTAACCACGCCCTATACCATGTTGAATATGATGCACCCCTGACATCTGATATCGAAACCCTGGCCAGAAATGTTTCCAGTTGGATCAAGGCAGATTCAACTGCCGACAGCCTGGCCCAGGATGGTATGGATGCCCTACAAGCATCCCTGACAGCGAAGCCTGGTTCTGCGGGGCAAATATCGACGCTTATTATTCCTGCCGATGCTTGCTGGAGCGAAACCAGTCAGCTTGCAACGCCTCTTGATCCACCAGAACGAAAACAGGTGGATGAGGCCGTGATTAAAAAGGTTGGCGATGGTTTGGATGCCAATAGTGTATTGTTATTGGCCAGCGAGGGTATTACAGAAGCAGGCTTTGTTGCCGCAAACAGAATTGCAAAAGCCACTGGATGTCGGGTAGAAGCAACAACCTTTCCAGCCCGTATTGACGGTGGCGTGGGGCGACCAGTGACTTCTCGCTTACCTTATTTTCCAGAACAGGTACTCGCAAGCCTTAAAGGTGTGACCAGTGTGGTCCTCGCTGGTGCTGAGCAGCCGGTGAGTTTTTTCGCCTATCCAAATACACCAAGTGTGCTTTTGCCAGAAGGTTGTCAGGCCGAGCGACTAGCGACTAATGACGAGGATGTCGTTCAGGCATTGGAAGCGCTTGCGGATTACGTCAATGCACCAGCGGACTACGACATAAATGTAGCCAGATTACCTGAGATACCTCGAGGTAAGTTATCAACCGGTGCAGTTGGGGCGATTGTGGCTAATCTGTTACCAGAAAATGCCATCTTATGTGGTGACTCAGGTGGCGGTGGTGCTGCGTTTGGACCTTGTCAGGGCGCAGCACAGCATAGTTGGTTGAATTTAACTGGTGGCTCCATCGGCCAGGGTGGTCCTGTTGCAGTTGGTGCTGCGGTCGCTTGTCCAGACCGACAAGTTCTGGCGCTGCTTGGAGATGGTGCTTTTATGTATACCAACCAGAGCCTGTGGACCCAGGCGAGAGAAAACCTCAATATCACCACGGTTATTTTTAATAACCAGCGTTATGGCATCTTGCAGACCGAATATTTACGTCTCGGGGTAAATGAAATCGGTGGTCGGGCCAATAGTATGTTTGAGTTGGGGAATCCTGGGCTTGGTTTTGTTGATATTGCCAGAGGCATGGGCGTGCCAGGGGCTGTCGCAACCACGGCGGAAGAATTTCATGCCGCACTGAAAACCAGTTTTTCACAACCTGGCCCCTTCCTTATAGAGGCGATGGTCTAGGCGGCAAGAAAATGGCGTCATAGCAATGTGATGACGATCACAAAACATTGAAACTAAAGTAGTTTTCCATTTTTTGCGCACCTCGTCGATTGTGTTTCCGCAACACGGGAGTATAGTGATGTGCATTGAGTCGGGCACGAAACCATAACGAATCCCTCTGGAGCGGATAGTGAAATTCAGGACTAAATTTTCACATACTGTGGTTTGTTTCCTGGCGCTCGTATTAGTCCTCGCACAGCCGTCAGCAGCTGATCTACGAGAAGCTGACCTCAAATCAAGTATCGTTTCCGTTAACACCTACCGCGGTAAGCAGGTTGTAGTTAGCGGCACTGGTGCCGTGGTTCAATCTGACCGGTTTAATGGTTATGTACTCACCAACGCCTCGCTTATTGAAGGTAAGGATACCTTGACCGTTTCAGTACCAGATTCTGGTGCAGAACTGGTTGCCCAGGTATTGCTTACTAATTCTGGGCTCGATATCGCCTTACTAAAGATCAATGGCCTACATCTACCTGTGCTGCAATTTGCTGCTGGTGAACCAGAGCCGGGAGAAGTCGTCTGGTCTGCTGTACGCTGGGAGTCTGCTGGCAAATCTGTCGGTCTAGCGAGGGGCAACCTACGCAACAGCTACAGCATGGCATCGAGTAATGTGGACATTCTCAGTCACAATGCCATTGTTGGTGAAGGCAGCCTTGGATCTATTCTGTTAAATGATTGTGGTGAAGCGATCGGTCTAAACATGACCTTCAAGAGTGCAGACGCTAATGTCCGTGCGATTAGTGCTGATTCCCTCCGGCGAGTACTTGGTGAGCAAAATGTCAGGGTTAGCCGTGCGCCGGCAGCCTGCGTCTCTGCTATCGATCAGGCCAAAGCGCAGGCACAACTAGCCTCGGCGGA
>CBDUKY010000047.1:0-11931 GCA_965367925.1 uncultured Pseudomonadales bacterium
TTTTCAGCCCAGGTTGTGGCGCCCTGGGCGTCCCATGAAATTGATCTAGATCATATCGCGGCAGAATATGCCGGGTAAAATCAGGTAAAGGTTGTAATAGGAGGGATTTGTGACCATTGAACACTTTGATGTATTAATCGTAGGAGCAGGTATATCCGGTATTGGTGCTGGCTACCATATGAAAGAGCAGTGCCCGGATAAAAGCTTCGTTATTCTAGAAGGACTCGATTCCTTTGGTGGTACCTGGTGGATGCACCGGTACCCTGGCGTTCGCTCCGATAGTGACCTGTACACCTTTGGCTACAGATTCAAACCCTGGGTAGGTGCACCTATCGCCAGCGCTGAAGAGATTTTGAAGTATATGGGCGAGGTCATCGAAGATAAGCAACTGGATCAACATATTCGCTACCAGCACTGGATCGAAACAGCCAGTTGGTCCAGTGAGGACCAACAATGGACAATCTCCGGGGTTCGTAAAGACACAGGTGAGACAGTTCAGATCACAGCAAACTTTCTCTGGATGTGTCAGGGCTACTACAAGCACTCGGAAGGCTACACACCTGATTGGCCCGGTATGGAGAATTTCAAGGGTCAGATAGTTCACCCACAAACCTGGCCAGAAGATCTCGACTACAAGGATAAGAATGTTGTTGTCATCGGTTCAGGGGCAACGACCGCGACCGTCGTACCGGCCATTGCTGAGGACTGTAAGCATGTAACAGTGCTCCAACGTTCGCCAACCTATTTTATTCCAGGCCGAAACGAAAATGAGACGGCTACTCACCTGCGTAAGCTAGGCGTAAAGGAAGAGTGGATTCACGAAATCGTTCGCCGGGAAATACTATTCAATCAGGCAGAATTCACAGAGCGCGCCGAGAAAGAACCGGAAGTGGTCAGGCAGGAATTGCTTGATGGTGTGAAGGCATTCTTACCTGAGGAATATGATGTGGAAACCCACTTCAATCCTCGTTATCGACCCTGGCAACAGCGAATTGCCTTTGTGCCAGATGGTGATATTTTCAAAGGCATAACCTCTGGTAAGGCCTCTATGGTTACTGATGAAATTGAAACCTTCACAGAGACTGGTATCACCACGAAGTCAGGTGAGCAGCTAGAGGCAGATATCATTATCACCGCGACAGGCTTTAACCTTAGTGTTCTAGGAGATATTGATTTTAGTGTTGATGGAAAGCATGTGGACTTTGCAGACACGGTCACCTACCGCGGCATGATGTTTACTGGTGTACCAAATATGGTCTGGATCTTCGGTTATTTCCGTGCCAGCTGGACCTTACGTGTTGATCTGGTCGGGGACTTTGTCTGTCGTCTGCTTAACTACATGGATGAGCATCATAAGACTTCTGTGGTACCAGAGATTCCAGAGGCAGATAAAGACATGGCGCGCCTTAGTTGGATTGATCCTGAAAACTTTAATCCCAACTACTTGCAGCGTTCCATGCATAAGATGCCAAAACGTGGTGAGAAACGTATCTGGCAACACACCCAGGATTACTGGCAGGAAAAAGAAGAATTCCCAGAGATTGATCTTGAGGGTGAGGAGTTTAAGTATGTCTCGGCAGTAGATGCGTTTGAGACAGCGAAGGCTGGTAGCTAGTCCCATCAGCGTTTATTTTTACTGAAGATAAAAAAAGACCTTCCGAGATGACTCAAGGAAGGTCTTTTTTTTTACGCGCGTATAACCTGCGTCTGGTTACTCCTAGCTATCAAGTGAAGCAAAGGTTTTGCCTTCTTTAACAAGCTTTTTGAGTAGCTCAGAAGGTTTCCATGCCTCATCTTTTGTCTCGGCGTAGAAACGTTCGATATCAGCAAGCACGTTATCGAGGCCTTGTGTATCGGCGTACCACATTGGTCCACCAACATAAGTTGGGAAACCGTAACCATTTACATACACAGTATCGATATCGCTGGCACGAAGTGCATGGCCTTCTTCGAGTAGCTTGGCACCGATATTCACAAGCGGATAGATACAACGCTTGAGAATTTCTTCATCGGTGAATTCTTTCTTTTCAAAACCAAGTTCTTCAGCGACCCGTTTTACAATGGCATCTGCTTCAGGGTCTGGACGAGGTGTACGATCACCTTCAACATACTGATAGTAACCTTTCATGTTCTTCTGACCGTAACGACCAGCTTCACAAAGTTCATCAGGAATTCGTGCAGTCACTTCATTGGAGCCGCCCATCATCTTTCGTGCGCGCCATCCAAGATCAAGCCCAACCATATCTGCCATGGTGAAAGGACCCATTGCTAGACCAAAGTCGTAGATGACTTTATCAACCTGAGCAGGTGAGGCACCTTCTAGAATCATCATGCTTGCTTGACGTGAATAACCGCCGATCATTCGATTACCGATAAAACCAGGGCAGTTACCAGCAACAACAGCAACCTTACCGAGTCGCTTGCCAAGTGCCATAGCAGTACCAAGTGCACTGGTAGAGGATTTTTCGCCACGAACGATTTCAAGGAGTCTCATGACGTTTGCTGGGCTAAAAAAGTGTAAGCCAACAACATTTTCTGGTCGTGAGGTTGATGCTGCAATTGCATCGACATCAAGGCCTGAGGTATTAGTTGCAAGCAATGCACCGTCTTTCATGATTTTGTCTAGTTTGGCGAAAATTTCTTTTTTCAGATCGAGATTTTCGTAGACAGCTTCAACAACAACATCGGCATCGCCTAAATCTTCAAATGCTTCTGTTGGAATAATCAATGCCATGCGTTCGTCCATCTTCTCCTGACTCAAGCGGCCACGAGAAACCGTACGTGCATAGTTGCCTTCAATAACCTTAAGGCCTCTGGCGAGATTGTCTTTGTCGTTGTCATGCAACCGGACCGGAATGCCAGCATTTGCGAAACACATGGCGATGCCGCCACCCATTGTGCCGGAACCAATCACCGAGGCTTTCTTGATGTCGATGAGTGGCGTGTCTTTATCGAGACCAGGAATCTTGTTAGCCGCGCGCTCGGCAAAGAAGATGTGGATCAAGGCTTCCCTTTGTGGGTGCTTCAGGCACTCGGCAAATAGTCTTTGTTCTTCTTTCAGGCCGTCATCGAATGTAGGTGCGTTTACCGCCGCCTCAACACATTTAAGGATTTGTGAAGGTGCAAACTGGCCTCTATGGGTCTTTTCAATTTGTTTTGCGGCATTCTCAAATACGCTGGTGTTGCCTCTGTCTGCAGCAATCTTATCTTCCAGATCGCGAATTTTGCGGGTTGGGCTGCCCTTGGCAACAATCTCTTCCGCGTAGGCAATACCGGCTTCAACAATATCGCCGTCCGCAACGCGATCAACTATACCTAGTTTAAGTGCAGCTGGCGCCATGATCGGGTCACCGGAAACAATCGCTGTCACTGCTGCCTGGGCACCAATTAGCCTTGGTAGTCTCTGGGTGCCACCAGCACCTGGTAACAAACCAAGTTTTACTTCGGGTAAGCCAACAGGGGCTGTTGGTGCAGCAATTCTGTAGTCGCAACATAGTGCAACTTCCAATCCACCGCCGAAGGCAGTGCCGTTGATTGCGGCAATAATAGGTTTGGTGCTGCTTTCCATTTTTTCGAGCGCTTCACCTAAACCAACCGCGGCAGACGCTGCACCACCGAATTCGCCAATATCAGCACCAGCGATAAATGCGCGGTGCATGCCAGTCAAAACAATCGCTTTTACACTGTCATCGGCCAGGGCTCGTGTAACCCCATCGAAAAGTCCCTGGCGAACACCAGAGGACAATGGATTTACAGGCGGGTTATCAATGCTGAGTAATGCAATTTCGCCTCTTTGCTCGTAGTGTACGGCACCTTTCAATTGGGTCATGGATGGTTCCTATAGTCGTTTTAATTTGACGGATAAAGAATAAAGGGGAGAGAGTATAGCCTGTCACCGGTAAGAATTTGACGCATTTTCGCGATGAATCCCCGCCTATAACAGATACATCCCGGGGTTTAGTGGTAGATGGTTTCGAGTCGCGACGCGTCAGTGCCCAGTAACTAATTGCCATGTATGATGTCGGCACTTATATCTAGCAAACCCTGTAATCGGAGAACCCAATATGTCTAGTCCTACCAACGTAAAGATCGTCCTAAAGTCCCGGCCAACGGGGATGGTGGAAGAGGAAAACTTCGAGATTATTTCTGAACCTGCAGCCACACCTGGCGATAACGAGATGCTCGTTAAGACTTTATGGCTCTCTCTCGACCCATATATGCGTGGTCGAATGAGCGATCGGGAATCTTATGCAAAACCACTAGAAATTGGCGAGGTAATCACTGGCGGCATCGTCGGTGAGGTCGTTGAATCCAACAATGCCGACTATCCTGTGGGCACTATCGTTTCAGCCATGCATGGATGGCAATCCCACGCCGTGGCAAAGCCAGGTGACTATCGTCTATTTAAGGTAGATCCAGATTTGGCGCCCATTTCTACTGCCGTTGGTACCACTGGGATGCCTGGCCAGACAGCCTACTTCGGGTTACTAAAACTCGGCAAGCCACAACCAGGTGAGACAGTTGTTGTCTCAGCAGCATCTGGGGCTGTTGGCTCAGTCGTTGGTCAAATTGCAAAAATTAAAGGTTGCCGCGCGGTTGGTGTTGCCGGTGGTGCGGAGAAGTGTCGTTATGTGGTTGAAGAACTGGGCTTTGATGTCTGTGTCGACTATAAAGCTGATGATTTTCCCGAGCAGCTTGCTGCAGCATGCCCGGATGGCATTGATGTGTACTTTGAGAATGTCGGTGGCGTGGTACTTGATGCCGTGGCACCCTTGCTTAATAAGGGTGCCAGAGTGCCTGTGTGTGGTTTTATTTCCGCTTACAATGCGACAGATATGTCTCAGGTTAAAACCCCTGAAATGGTCTTAAATGCACTACCTAATCCACCTGAATCCAGATTCTTTATTGTCACCGAGTGGATTGATGAATTCGAAGCCGCATCGAATCAGTTAGGACAGTGGATTAAAGAAGGCAAGTTGAAATATCGGGAAACCGTGGTAGAGGGTCTGGAAAATGCACCCAGTGCGTTCAAGATGCTATTTACCGGTGAGAACTTTGGTAAGTTAATGATCAAAGTGGCCTAATCATTATCGGCTAACGATATTGATTCGTGGCGAAGCCAGCTTTGAAGGCTGGCCTCGCCACAATGTTGAGAATGGAGTATTGATCTTGGCGAAAAAGAAACAGTTTGGAGGTTCCCTGCAGGAGCAGCTTAAACAGGCTGGACTGGTAACTGACAAGCAGCTTAAAAAAGCGCAGAAAAATATGCATAGGCAGGAGATGCGCGTCAAACAGGGCATCGAGGTCGATGAATCAAAGCTAGCGGCGGAAAAAGCCCTTGCAGAAAAACAGGCGCGGGATAAAGAAGAAAATCGTCTGCTAAACGAGAAGGCTCGTGCCAGGGCGCTAAAAGCTCAGATCAGGCAATTAATCGAGATGAATCGTCAACGGGAAAAAGGTGATGTGGCTTACAACTTCACCGAGCAAAAGAAGATTAAAAAGATCTATATTTCTGAGAAAAATAAGAAACAAATTAACCAGGGTTTCCTCGCCATCGTAAAATACGGCGATGACTTTGAGCTTGTCCCTGAGGGTGTGGCGCGCAAGATCATGCAGCGTGTCCCCGATACTTATGAGGACACCATCATTTATCTGCAGGAAGACAATGACACTGGCATTGATGAAGATGATCCTTACAAGGATTTTCCAATTCCAGATGATCTGGAGTGGTAACTAGCTATTCCGGTTCCTTCATTTACGCTGGCTGTCAGGCTTTTTTTAGCAAATCTACCCGGTTAGGAATCTGGTAAACATACCCTTGTTCGGTTTTGCTTGCCAGGAAGCGGCGCTTTACCTCGGCGTATTGTGCATCTGTTAACTTATGTTCTGTATGGGTTACGCCGAGCATTCTTGCTTCATACTGCGCCCAGGATTCCATCTTAATCTGGTTTTCAAAAAAGTATTCAGATTCAAGTTGGAATAGACCTCTACTGACACTTCGATTTACAGCTTCAAAGGCTGCTAGACGAACAGCCTCCTCATCGTGATATACCCGCATAATCTCGTTAAATGGCCCGGCGAATACAGGTTCAGAAATATAGGCTAGACCACCTGGTTTCAGGACCCGATGGATTTCCTGGAATGCAGCATCAAGCTGATCCAGTGGTACGTGATGGAGAGATTTGAACATCAAAACAATATCGAAGCTCTGGTCGGGTTCGTCGATTGCTTCAGCGCCAAAAGCCTTGAATGTGACCTTGTCGAGATCTTTTATTTGAAGGTTTTTTTGATGCTGAATTTCATCGACTTCCGCGGCGATAATAGATGAAACTGGTGTCTTCTCAGCGATTAATCTCGTCTTCTCCGCAGCGCCGCAGCCGAGTTCAAGCACCTGTGCACCATCGAAGTTGAGCATCCGCTGCAGAACGTCGAACTCATTAGTTAGATCCATATGTTCGGGTCCTGTGAGTGACATATTTGCTGCTATTGCGCTCATTGCTGCTCTCCATCTGTTTTCATTAAGCTGATACTGCCAGTCGATCCCGGTGATTTCTAGTCGCCGGCTAGGGTCTAATCTCATAAAAGGCATTAAACACATCGCCCTCAAATGGGATTCTGCGAAAGCGCGAAAATCCCGCCGCGGTGGACATTTCTCTCGCTCGTTGTTCATGAAACCCAAGGGTGCCGAGGCCAGCGCCGCCTGGGACCGATAAGCCGGCAGACATACAAACCAGGACAGAGAAAGAGTAGGCCAGGGTGGCGATTGGATTGTCACGCTTGTTTTCACCGAAGGTGGGTTTACCCTGAACATCTGCGCATAACCAGATGCCGTCAGGTTTGAGTGATTTACGAATGGCGTCAATCAGCGCATCTGGATGGGTGGAATCGTGTACAACATCGAAGGTGGTCACTAGATCAAGGGAGCCATCTTCCGGCAAAGGCTGGTCGATGGGGTTGTGCAGATGTACATTCTTTGTCCCGGCTGCGTCGATGTTGTGCCTGGCGCGGTTTAATGCGTGCATAGAAATGTCATAGCCAGTGAATTCGCTGTTCGGAAAGGCTTTTGCCATGGCAACTGTTGAGGTTGCGCCACCGCATCCAACATCTGCAACCCTTGCGCCTGACTGTAACTTGTCGACCATACCATCCAGGGCTGGTAAGAGGGTGGGTACTAGATGATTTTCTTGAAACCTTCGACTCATACGTTCGATACCACAGGCGCAGGATTCTCCCTTGTCATCAAAGCTTTGACCTATACCTGTTCTGAAGCAGTCTGGCAGATGTTCTACCGTTTCAAACATGGCCACCACTGACTGAAACATGCCGCCCATATAGGCTGGATGATCAGGGTTGGCGAGTACCGCTTGTGCTTCTGGTGACATTGAAAAGCAGTCTGTTTGCTCGTCATAGTCGACCTGTTCAATGCAGGATTGTTGGTAGAGCCATTCACGAACCCAGCGTTCTGATAAATTGGTAGCGTCGGCCAATTGCTGACTGGTACAGGGCCCGGCTTTCGCCAGTGCAGGATAGAGTCCTAGCTGATCGCCAACCAGTGTTAGCGCACAATTGAGGCCACCGGTGATACTGCCTGACACCTTGCCGGAGAATTGACGTAGTGCATCTGGGTTTACGCGCTTTGATGCCATGATTGTTCCCTCTTGAAAATTTGCTTCTCAGCTTAGCTTTTTTCTTACGCGAGGGTTAGAGGGAAAAGCAGATTAATAACAAGGCGAAGAGAGTGGTGCTGGGTTAAGATGTTGAACCTATGAAATCAGATCTTCACTGTCATAGTTATTATTCCGACGGCACCGAATCACCGGCGTTTCTTGTTCAGCGTGGTATTGAAAACGGATTAACGCATCTTGCGCTTACGGATCACGACTGCACTGCTGGCCTTGCAGAACTTGACGACAATCCAACTGATCTGGTGATCATCAAAGGTGTGGAAATTTCGTGTCACTGGCTATCAACCGAAGTGCATGTCGTGGGTTTGTTTGTTGATCCTGAAAATATTGACTTAGCCAAGTTGTTGGAAAGGCAGCAGCAAGCTCGCCGTGAGCGTGTTGCAGTTATGGACCAGAGATTGGCGGCGCTGGGTACTGAAGGCTTATTAGCACATCTGCAAGCCAGCCCTTGTGTTGCTTATACTCGCAGTCATGTTGCGAAATTTCTCGTCGCGGCAGGTGTGTGTAAAACTCATCAGAAAGCCTTTAAAACCCACTTGAGTAAGGGGGGCAAGATTTATGTACCGACTGTGTGGTGTGAACTTGCTGAAGCCATAGAAGCAATCAACCGGTCGGGAGGTATCGCTGTACTTGCCCATCCTGGTCGGTATACATTGAATAGAACAAAGCTTGCGAACCTTGTCCGTGACTTTAAAGCGCTGGGTGGCGCGGCGATTGAAGGCAGTTATCCTAATATCGATCCCAGGATGATGCAGCAATTAGAAAACCTGGCCATTGCTAACGATCTATTTTTGTCTGCAGGGTCAGACTTTCATTCGGCATCAGCGCATTGGACAGATGTTGGTAAGTTACCGCCACTTGATTTAACGGCCAGGGAACGCGGGGTCTGGTTGCACCCAGGCTGGCGGGGATAGCTACTGGCTTATATGCCTGGTAGTGATAATTGCGAAAACGAGATATCCAGTAATCACGACCCAGGTAAGGACCGTAAATCCCATGGTGATTGCTATTAACGTCGCCGTCGTCGCGCCAAGTACACCACCAATGCCATCGAATCCAATCACAAGTCCTTCCCCCTGCTGCAGATGCGTGCTGGCTGATGCCTGATGCATGGCGCTAAAAAATGGTAAGCCAAGTGGAATTGAACAACAAAAAATAAAACTGCCCATGATCAATGCTGAGAAATTTTCAGTTTCATGGACGGTGATCTCGGTAATACATGGCGCTACGAGCAGTAACAGCCCAATTGCGAGGGCAGCAAGCAGGCCGCTTGCGTAGCTATGTTCACGGCCGAATCGATGCCCAACAATCAATACACCGATCCCAGCACCGCCGAGCATGGCCGAGAGTGCAACGGATAAAGCCAGAGTTGGATGACCAATCGCGGCCTGACACCAGTAGAGTGCAATAAATTGTGCGGCCATGGTGCAGGCCCCGACGATGGTCGCGAGTAAACCAAAGTGCTGGTAATCATGGTGATGGCGATGAAGGAGCAAGTTAATAGCAACGATCAGAGTAGCGACAAGGGCCGCGAGACCGGTTTGAAGACTCCAGATGGTGGTTGATTCGAAAAAATAGGGTCGATCGTCAGTGGCCGGTGATTGGCGTGGGCTATTTTCAGGTGTTCGATATTCAATCTTAAGGTTTTCCGCCTGGTTGCGGAGGCTTGTTATTTCTTCAGGGGAAAAGGGTTCATTGCTGGCAATAGTCAGAAAGTGAAATGGATTGTCAGAGGAATCGGCGAGCTGAAAATTGAGAATGTGATTTGTTCCGTCTGGTATAGCGGCTTGTAAGACATTGTTTGTGGCATTCGCTAGCGGAAGGGTGTTTTGAATGATGGCAAGGGTGCCGCCTGGGCTTAGTCTTGGAAGGTAGGTTTCGACTGCCTCAACAGTGAGCACCCTGGCATCGGCATGCTGACGGCCACGTGCTGTTGCAGGCGATGTTTGTAAAAGTGTCAGACTAATATGGTTCCAATGCTGGTCGGTCTGTTGCATAAAGCGACGGGCGTCTGTCTCGTGAATTGTCACCGCCTGGTTGCTAAATACACCACCAGCCCATGGGTCTAGCTCCCTGCCAAAGGTAATTGTGGCTGGATTAATTTCGACTGCATCAATGGAACTGGCCCCTTCCTGTAGCGCGACGGCAATATCGAA
Organism: uncultured Pseudomonadales bacterium; assembly: GCA_965367925.1. Lineage (GTDB taxonomy): Bacteria > Pseudomonadota > Gammaproteobacteria > Pseudomonadales > Azotimanducaceae > JAHRVQ01. The sequence continues at coordinate 9,842 of CBDUKY010000047.1, forward strand.
GCCAGCACCAGCACCAAGAAGAGCGACCTTATCCGGCTCAGTGCTTCGCAGGGCGAGGCGTTTCAGACGAGCCAGGTCTTCAACAAGTGGACTTTCAAATGCCGCTGACTGCCCATCCCATTGCACGCTGCGCGTGACATACATGCCGTCGGTAAAAATATATTTTACGGCGTCGTTATTTGTCTCCAGCAGGTCTGTTCTGGCATAGGTGCTGGTGATGTGTCGATTGGCAACAAACCCTTCTCGAGCAACGGTTTCTTTCAGGTGAGTCTGAAAACCGACATCGTTAAATGGATTAAGGGGTAGCAAGGTCACGAGTAGAGGACCGAGCCAGAGTAAACCAAGAGCGGTGCTGCCGAGTTCTATTAGATAGAGCGATTGTCGTAATTGGATATCCGGTAGCGCACGCCAGATGTTCGTTGCGAGCGCACCAAAGATTGCAAAGGGCAGGCAGAAGAGTCCAAGGACCCAGGCGATCTCATATTCAGGTAGTAATACGCTACAAGCAGCCATTGCGAAAATTTGCCCGGTGATCAGGTGAGGTATCCTTTCCTGGCCTATAAATTCTCTCGAAATGAGTGCGCCTACACCCAGCGAAAGAAGACTTAAAGAAAGTGTTAGGTAGGCAATATCGTGATAAAAAAGTACAGAGGCTGCACGGGTAATTGCAAGCTCGAAGCCACCAATGAATAGCGCGGCGATGGCCATCACTATTAGCAGTGATGGAGTCTTTAGATCTTTCATCGTGGAATCTTGATGATTCCATTGATGGCTTTTTGTTCGATTGATCAAATGGGTTGAACCTGTTCTCAAAAGGAAGCTAAGTAAACAACTGAACCTGAGTTTTTAAGTGTGTATGATTCGTGGTTCAGTATTCGGTATCCGCCGCAGTGAAACAATCCACAACGAAAGAACTTTTGATTCTTGCCTACCCTATGGTTATTTCTCAGGGTGCTTTTGCGGTGATGATATTTACTGACCGTTACTTCATGTCGCTTGTTAGTCCGACCCACATGGCGGCATCTTTAGGGGGTGGTGTGGCATCCTTCTTTTGTATGTCACTGTTTATTGGTGTGCTGTCATACACGAATGCGCTGGTCGCCCAATATTTTGGTAGTAAAGAACTTGCCAAGTGCACAAGGGTTGTCACCCAGGGGCTGATGCTCACCCTGGGTTTTGTGCCAGTACTTTTGATGCTGGGCTATCTTGTTGATGGCTTGTTTCTCTATATGGGGCATGAAGCAACCTTAGCAGCCCTTGAATCAAAGTACTTTTTGATTTTGATCTGGGGTGCCAGTATCTCCCTGGCAAAAACCTGCATCGCATCTTATTTCTCTGGGATTGGCCAGACTCGTGTTGTGATGATCGCCGATACGCTAGGAGTCGCGTTGAATATTCCGTTGTCTTATGCGCTTATCTTCGGTGTTGGGTTTATCCCTGAACTTGGGATTATCGGTGCTGCCTACGGCACCATTGTTAGCACCTTCTTTAGTTTGTTGGTTTTTCTAGGTTTCTATTTTGAGCCAATACATAGAGAACGCTTTGGGGTTGGTAAGGCATTCGTATTTGATCGAGGTATTTTAAATCGCTTTGTTCGACTGGGATTTCCGTCAGGCGTCGAAATGTTTTTGAATGTTGCCGCGTTCAACCTGTTCCTGCTGATGTTTCAATCCTACGGTATTGCTGAGGCGGCTTCCTCGGCGATTGTTTTTAACTGGGACATTGTCTCTTTCGTGCCAATGATTGGTTTAAACGTCGCCATCATTAGTCTGGTTGGGCGCTTTATTGGTGCTGAAAATACAACTGGTTTGAGAGAGGTTGTACGAGCTGGATTTGCCATGGGTATTGGCTATTCCAGTGTGCTTGCGGTGATTTTCTTTTTCTTCCGCGAGCCGCTAGTGACCATGTTTGTGACGAGAGGGCCAGAATTTGAAAATATTCTTCACCTCGGCAGTTTTATGATGATTGGACTTGCGACCTATGTGATGGCTGATGCGGTGTTGTTAATCACCGGAGGCGTATTGCGCGGTGCCGGAGATACCAGGTGGTTAATGTGGGTAAGTATTGCCCTTCACTGGTTAATGCTGCTG
>CBDUKY010000048.1:0-11816 GCA_965367925.1 uncultured Pseudomonadales bacterium
CTAGATTCACGCAGGGCTAATTCCGCCTCTGCTATTAATGTCCAGGGTGCAATCATATTGATCTCAAACAGCTCTCGCCAGACCTCAGCCGATGCGGCTTTAAGTTCATGATGGGGAATCGTTGCACTGACCCCGGCATTGTTAACAAGAACGTCGAGGCGACCGTGGCATTCAAGCACATCGGCAATTAACTGTTTCGATTGTGTCTGATCGGAAAGATCAGCCTGATGATAGGATGCATTGGAATAGGCGGCTGCCAGTTGTCTGCCCTGATCCACGGATAATCTGGAATGAAAGGCAATCGTGAAACCGTCTTCCGCTAGCCTGTTGGCTATCGCCTTGCCAATACCCGAAGTTGATCCGGTAACAAGTGCGACTCTATTTTCGTTCGCGTCAGTATGCACAAAAGCTCCTATTGAATCGTCGGTATATCCAGGTGTTGTGATCGGCTGTCATACCTTGGTGTTGCTTATCAGGTAGCGATAAGCCAACTATGTAGTAGCCGACCCGGCATCAAGGTAAAGACACCCGCGGTCAGAATAGCGCCAACATAGAGGCTAATCATGGCTCTTTTATGGCGTTTAATATTACCGTTCCGGGCAGCAAAAAAGGCCAGAGGCACTGTAATAACAACAAGCAAGCAAAGTAAATGGAGATAGCCAAAATGACCAAATAGCGTCGGCCCTACTTTTGCAGATAAGAACAGCGAAATCACCGCGGTTGCTAGCATCAGTAGCATATATGTTTTCCCCAGTAGCTTGTGGACAGGGGAGCCCTTTCTGCTTAATAGCAGATAGGTGCCAAGCAAGAATGCTGGCAACACAGTACCAAGGTGTAAGTAGGTCAACTGCAGATAGGTCATTAATAGTGAGCTTATTTTTGGCCAGGGCGATCATCGCGAGGCTCGCATGTTAGCGAGCCATGGATCAGCGCACAAGCATTACACCGGGTATCCGGGCCAGTATTGCTTTGCTTTAAGTCGGCCTAAAGGCTTCCATGCCAGGCTCAAGGCTTCTATTCCAGGCTCAAGGCTGAACAGCTACTAACGTATTAATCATGGCGCGGTCGAGGTTGGATCTAGTTGGACTCGTTTTCGTCGACCGGTGTATCACGCAAAATCTTTTTGCCTGTAAACATTGCGGAAATTAGATTGCTATCTGAGCGAACTTCAGTGCTTACAACCGCAAGTATATGAACAAAGATCAATGCCAGCAGAACATAAAACCCGTAGTAGTGAACTGTAATGTAGGGTTTTCGAAAGGCTCTCATGGCCTCGTAGGCAACGGCATCATAAGTCTCTTTTGCATAGGGCATCAGGGTTGCTGGATCAATACCAGCTTTCGCCACCCAGTCTGCGATATAGGCACCAATTGGTGGCATAAAAAGATCCGTACCGGCAAGTACAAGACCCGTCACAGCTTGCGCAAATAACAGGAGTAATAGCAATGTCACGGCGATTCGACCTAGTGGATTATGGCCAAGATACTGTCGCGGCTTACCTGCCTTTATGCTCGCAATGTACTTACCTACTTCCTGCAGATAACCGCGACCGCCAGGTAAGATTGCTCGCCAGCGAGCATGCGGGCTACCAAAAAATGCCCAGATAAGTCGCCAGAGTAGGTTCAACGAAAATACATAACCTACCCACACATGCAGTGTTTTTAGGAGGATCTTACCCTCTGTCGTCACACCCAGTGCTTTGTCATTTAAGATGGCAGTGCCAAATGCGATAAGACCAATTAGGCACACCAGATTGATCCAGTGAAACCAGCGAATACTTGCATCCCAGACCGAATAGGACTTGAAGCTCATAGAAGTATCCTCTTAACAAGATGCGTCGATTCTAACCTGCCAGGCATTGTGAAAAAATGAGCTAGATCATGCCCACGACAATCTGCAACGAGAATTCTCTACGACCAGGCCATGGTTTGTTTACCCGGTTATCTAACCCCTCACTTAGCTTACCTTTACCGGTGGTTCACTATCGACCATAGACCAGATGTCCTCATCAGGTGTACTCATGATCATTTCGTAGGCACCTTCAAGGTAGTTAGTCATATGCGGGCCAGGAGTCTTTGTAAGATCTGGTTGCGGCACACTGCCATTACTGTCTGCGAAGGCGGCAGGACGTTTGTATCGCGCCAGTTCTTCCTCGGTGATACCTGCGAGGGCAACAACCTCTGGGTCAATCCATGCTTCTTGATTTAAAGGTTCTTCTGAGTAGGAAAGCTCAAGGGCTAACTTCTCGGGACCAGCAAAGTACATTGAGACACACATGCCATGATTCATTGGCCCCATTACAGGTACACCCTTGGCACGTAGACGATCTCGCATCGCGAGTAGCTCTGCTTTGTTTTTTACCTTTAAGGCCAGGTGTTGCATGGTACCAGCAGCGCAATTCGCTCCTGGATTTCCAGCGTGGGTTTCACCGAGTGTGGCAGGGATGTTTTTAATGTCAGGATTGCAGACGAATGCGATGGAGCTCTCGTCATTCAAACGCAGGAAAGCGTGCCAGGTATTTTCAACGCCGTGCATCCAATACATGGCAACCAGTTCCATGCCCAGCTTGTCGGTAAAGAATTCAACCTGGGCTTTCATATCTGCCGTGGCAATGGCGAGGTGATGTAATCCAGCGACTTTATTCATTTTTATTTCCTCAAGCAGTGGGTTAATACAGTGAATTTAAAGCATAAATTCCTTTTTGGCGAAGTCTGATCCAAGCAGCAGTGCCCCCGGTGCTTGTAGCGTCTTGGCCTGGGCGACAATATGCTGACAACCGGTATTCATATCCCGTAATTGGCGTTCAAAACCAGCCCTTGAATAGATTGCCTCACCGCCTATTAGATCAAACACCATCTGGCAAACCTGCCGCCCTGTTTGAAATGCTTGCTGGCGAGAAATCATCACCGCGGCGCGCTCACGGTCTGATGGTGTCTCTCCAGCTTGTAGTTTTTCCCATTGATTTCGCAGTGATTCAAACACATAGGCCCTGGCGGCCCCTAGCTTGCCTTCCGCTTCCGCGATAGTCTGCTGAACGATTGGTTGATCTTTGTATGCAGACCCTGAACGTCTATCAACTTTATCTGCCAATAAGGCAATGGCGCGATCGAGAGAGTCTCTGGCAACACCCAGTGGAACGCCGCTCATTTTCCGTAAGAAATGATCTGGCCTGGCCCAGATAGCACCTTCGCGTTTTGCTTTGCCACCCAGGGTGAAAGTGTGTTCCGCGGGAACGAATAACTTCTCGGTAACATAGTCCGTACTACCTGTACCCTTTAAGCCCATGGTGAACCAGGTATCGAGGATCTGGAATTGCTCTGGTCTTGCCAGTGCGACTTTCGGTCGAGGCGCACCTGTCTCTTCGTCAATGACGGGTACACCATCCTTAACGACCAGGAAACCCGCAGCGAGACGATCGCAATGGTTTGATCCAGAACCGAAGATCCAGTGACCTGTAAGTTCATAACCACCTTCGACTTCCTCGGCAGTACCGCCGGGATATACCCAGCCGGATTGCGCCATATCCAGTTCTGGATAAAGTTTGCGGGCAGTATCATCGTCAAGATAGCCGCTATAGATACCCGAGTCGGTCCAGATAAAAGAACACCAGCCAACAGACGCATCACCCCAGCTTAGCGTTTCAATTACTTCCACCTGATCCATGGGACTAAGTTCTGGGCCGCCCCAGCTCTTTGGCATATTCATCCTGAATACCCCTGCCTGACGAAGTTTTTCGACAATATCAACGGGCAATTTTCGGAGCTGGTCAAATTCGCTAGCGAGATCCCTATCCCTGATTTCTTCTGCGATTATCTGCACATTCGCTTTAATTTCCTTTGCCCCGTCTGGTGGAGCGAATTGAGTGGCGGCATTCATCTTGGCTGTTTCTCCTATTTTTACTGTTCTTGTTTGCGGAAAACGTGAAAGCACCTGGTCAGTGTCCACCAGTGCCAGCGGGATATAAATTAAACGCGTTAAAATATTCTTGCAAGTATTTTTTACATGTTTAAAAAATTCTACAATGGGTCGATGAGTGAAGCCGTCAGCCAGAGAGAATCCAGTAAACAACATCGCCGGGATCGAATTATTGATACCGCGCGAAACACGATCCGCAAGAAGGGTGTTGATGGCTTGAGCATTCGGACCCTGGCGGATCAGGCCGGGGTAACTGTGCCAACCATCTACAATTTGGTGGGCAACAAAAAAGCGATCCTCGAGGAGATTGCCCGGGATGTAATCGAGCAACTTGTTCTGGCACACAAGGCGTCCACCACAAAAGATCCAATTGCCAAGGTTGAAGAAGTCGTCTCGCAAATGATGAGTATCTACGCCGCAGATGAGATCTTGTGCCGAGAAGTGCTTGGTGCCCTTGAACGAATGGAATCAACTATTAGTCCAACGGGACATAACAACAATCCCGCGAGAATTGTCGCGGTTGAGGATTGTGAACATGCCCTGGAGGCAGGCTTGCTGTGTGGAAACTTTCCAATTGATGTCCTGGCAGAAGGGTTGTTGAGTGCCTTCAGGCAAGCCCAGCAGGGCTGGCTGCTGGGAAGGATTTCTCTAGGAGAAGTTCAAAAGCGTGCCCTGATTGGCTGCTTTATCGCGCTAGCGGCAGATGCTGCACCGGCACTACACTCGCGCCTTGTTGAAAAGGTTAGTAGGTTAACCTCGAAATAGCATGCTTTTCTATAAAGAAAAGGGCGGGGTTTGCGCCTCATTTTTATGGGTTATAGTTTGGAATATCTTCATTCAGCTTTGACCAGCTCGCCTTGTCAGCAGTGTAAACCTGAATATCTGCAGGAAATTCAAACTGATCCAATATGTTTCCTCTTGCTACATAAGTATGATCTGGAAACTTGTCATTATTGACACAGCTAACGGTGCTGCCACAAAGAGAACAAAATGATTTTGAGAACTTTGGTGTCGCCTGGTATTGCTTGATGAGATCAGCACCTTCGGTGACCTGGTATTTTTCTGTTGGCACGACCACCCATGAACTATAGTCGGCGCCGCTTAACTGTCTGCACATATTACAATGGCAGTTGAGTATGATTGTCTGCGGCAGATCGGCCCGCCAGGTAATACGTCCACAGTGGCAGCTACCGTTAATTGATGCGTTCATTTTTCTCTCTGAGTTAAGTTTTTGCCATTAACTGAGCGGCTTTACCATCCGAAATTGCGAATGCCCTTTTGGGAAGTCCTTCATTTCTCCGATGACACGATAACCATGTCGCTCGTAAAAAGGGCGAGCCTGAAAACTAAAGGTATTTAGCATGGCAAACTCCCGGTCTTGGTTTATACCTTCTTGCTCGGCTTTCTCTAAAAGCCTCGAACCAATACCGGTTCCACGCAGGTCATCTGAAACCCAGATGACATTAACGTGAAGCCAGTTCCAAATACAGGACCCAATGAGCCCGGCAACAACAATGTCCTTATCGTTTCTCACGGCAAAGCCAAAATCTGTACTATTTCTCGGGCCTGCATAGGGTGCATTATAGTCATCAAGCCGGTCGCGGAGGTAATTGCCTTCAGCCTCTGAAAGGTTCTGTTCAATTTCTAGTGACATTACAAATTGCCTTTATTCAGTTGTCTAGTAGGCATGACCTGTTTGGCTAACTATACGCGTTAGCGGGTTAATTCGATAAGCGCTGCCATGGCTTGTGGTGCAGATTCACTCTGAACGAAAATGTGATCGTGATAGTAACCAGCCATGACGTTTGCACTAATACCATGGTCGGTAAGTTTCTTAGAGAATGCAGCTGTTAGCCCGACGGCATCCAGACTTGAGTGAACATTCAATGTAATGCCTTTAAATACAGACTCGTAGGCTAATGCGTTTTCATCCGCCTTTGATTTCGGGATGACCAGGGTCAGACCTTCAGCCTCGTTAATGGCTGCGATTGGCGCTAGATCTGTGTGATCTCCATATTGCGCCTCCGGAAATGTGCAGAACACATATTCTCCATCGATAAGCGCTGGAGACATGGACTTCAGTAACTTGTCGAGATTTCTTTCACCGTTCATTGTTTATCCTGCTCACTAGCACCGTGCTCGCAAGTGACCAATTCAGAGTGCCTGATTGATGTTTTTAAGTAGCTCTGGCAATTCTTGTATTGTCTGTATGTCATAGTCCGCACTAGCTCGTTGGTGAGCAACAAATTCATTGTGCACTTTGATTGTACGAATACCTGCGGCTTCAGCCGCAGCGAGACCACGCATTGAGTCTTCAATGACGATAGCATTGTTGGGCGCAATACCAAATCGACCGAGACCAGCCTCATAAGGTTCAGCATGAGGTTTCGCTTTGTTGTAGTCCTCCCGGCAGAGTACAAATGCCATTTGGTTCAACAAGGTTCTGTCCCGATGTATTAACTCAAAGTCTGCTCGCCTGGAGGTCGTGATAACTGCCATTTGGAACGTCACGCGCAATTCATTCAGTACATCAGCGACCCCTGGAATATCGATATCTTGATGCTGGAGATAAAACTGATAGCGATCATCTCGCCATGCTCGAGCAGCGTCGATTTCAGTTTCTGGTATCCCATGTTTTATTGCAGCAGCCCAACTCGATGCCCCATCTATCAGATGTTGTTTGTAAGTATCGAAGGTCATGGTCACATCAAGCCGGGCAAGTGCCTCGCTAGTCGCTTTGAAGTACCATTTTTCGGTGTCTACTAATACACCATCGTGGTCAAACAGTAAGTGCGTGATCATTGTTTATCTTCTACTGAATATTGGCAAAACATAGCCGTCCCGTTAGTTTATGGAAGCGTACGCGGTTTTAGGAAGCATCCTCAATATGCAGGTGTTCACGGCGTACCGATAATGGTGACATACCATGCCATCTGTAACATGCGCGCGTGAAACTCGGCAGACTCCCATATCCAAGGCGTGCGGCGATCTCGGTGACTGGAATAACCGAATCAAGGAGGTATCTGGTTGCTGTATCGCGTCGTACCTCATCTACAAGTCCCCGGAAGGTTTGTGATTCTTCACCTAATCGTCTTTGTAATGAGCGGGGACTTAATCCCATCACCGCGGCGACCGACTCGATATCCTCGGCGTCCGTACCCAGGCTTGACAGTATCTGGGCTCGTACATAGGCGGTAGTGGGGCCCTGGCGCACACCGGCGAGCTGGGCCTCCATAAGTGCCACGGAATGCTGAAGTACAGCTGCATCATATCCAAACAATTTTGTTTCCAATGGTGCGCGTGGAAATCTCATAAAGCTGTTGTTGGTACTATGGAACTCTATCGAGTCGCCGAACACTGTGTACCATGGTGCGCAGTTTGCTGGTCGCTCACGACCAATGTGGACATGACCAGGTCGCAGGTCTGGTGTGGAAATATCCTGGAGTAATTTCAGAATACCAGCAAAAACTGCATCCGAAACTTCATTGGCCACAGCGCGTCGCCGGAGTACAACCAGTTCCATTGCGTCTGGCATTTCCCGGACCCACCAGAAGCCACCATCTGTAAAGATATTACCAAAGCGGGCCATAAGCCGAAGCGCAGTTTGTAGATCAGGCACCGCGTAGAGTGCGGCTGTCAATGAGCTAAACGTGGTCGGGCGCATATTGCGGGCGACTTTGAGCCCTATGGTCGGGTCCCCAGTTATTAAGCGGGCTTGATGCCAGAGGCGTGTCATCACATCCATGTCAATACGCATTGCGCCGCTGATCACTGCATCCAGCGTCAGACCTTCATCTCTGATGAGCAGATCTATGTTGACGCCCTGTTGATCCAGGGTTCGCAATAGCGTCAGCAGCCAGCCGCCAGTTGTGGAGTAATGAGTCGAGGTCATGGCGCAAAATGCTAAGTATTAAGAGTTGCAAGAGAAATTACCAGCGGTAGTTATCACTAGACTGCTTTCCTGAATCTAGTTTGAGGGCAGTTTCATGGAGTTAATTCGTTGTAGTTCGATATTACTCATGGTCATAGTGGCGATTGGTCACGCAGCTACGGCCACAGGTGCAGATGCTGTGACATATCGACCAGGCCCCGCTAGCGAGGCCACACGCTTACAAAATGCGTTAATTCGTCGAGACTTGCCATTTGCTGATCGGCGGGATTTTCAGGAAGCAGATCGAGGCTTCATTGCAGGACCGGACGCCAATGCTGACTACGGCCGTCTTGTCTCCAGGGCATTCGCCGAATTCGATTTTCTTGAGCAAGCGGGTGTCGATTCAATACATCCATCACTGGTTCGACAAGCCCAACTAAATGCGCGTGCGGGTCTCTTTGAGGTTGTCGCGGGTAAAATCTATCAGGTCCGCGGATTCGGTCTCGCTAACATGACGCTTGTTAGCGGTCGCACTGGCTGGATAGTGTTCGATACGTTGCTAACAACACAATCAGCGCGCGCTGCGCTGGACCTCGTCGACAAAGAACTAGGCCAGCGTCCGATAGTGGCGGTGGTGTATTCCCACTCACATGTGGATCACTTCGGTGGTGTGCGCGGGATCGTTGATGAGGAAGAGGTACGAGCGGGACGGGTCCAAATCATCGCACCGAAAGGGTTCATGGAACATGTTGTGGCAGAGAATATCTATGCCGGCAATGCGATGGCACGGCGCATCACATATCAATATGGCACGGATCTGGCGGTCGGTGCTCACGGTTACGTCGATTCGGGTATAGGCAAGGCTGGCGAACGCGGCACAATCTCACTTATTGCACCAACAGATGTTATCGAAGCACCGTTCGCCGAGCGCGAGATTGATGGTGTCAAAGTCATATTCCAGAACACACCTGAAACAGAGGCACCGGCTGAGATGAATGCCTATCTGCCGGAACTTCGCACCTTCTGGGCTGCGGAAAATGTAACTGGCACCATCCATAACGTTTATACCTTACGCGGGGCTTTAGTTCGGGATGCCTTGGCGTGGTCACGCTATATCAATGTGGCGCTATACCGGTTCGGTCGTGAAGCTGAAATTATGATTGCCTCGCACAACTGGCCACGTTGGGGTAACGACAGGGTACAGGAGGTTATGCGCGCACAGCGAGATGTTTACGCGAACCTGAATAATCAATCGCTACATCTGGCCAATCAAGGTGTAACAGTCAATCAGATCCAGAACGAATACCAGGTACCAAAATCACTGGCTGAGCAGTGGGCGGCGCGCCAATACCATGGGTCAGAATTGCATAACAGTCGCGCTGTCATTAACCGCTTTCTCGGTTACTGGGACGGCAACCCGGCAACACTGGTTCCACTGTCGCCAGAGGAATCGGCACCGTTGTACGTGGCGATGATGGGTGGTGCAGCACCGATTCTAGAACGCAGCCAGAAGTTCATTGCGGAAGGGCGATATCGGCATGCTGTAGAACTACTAAATAAGCTGGTCTATGCAGAACCTACAGATCAAGCAGCAAAGAATTTGCTTGCAACGGCATTTGAGCAACTTGGCTATCAGTATGAGAGTGGTAGCTTGCGTCATGCCCATCTAGCGGCGGCACGAGAACTACGTGTCGGTATCACCGGCAAGCCCACACTCAACAGCACAAGCCCAGATTTACTGCGTGCAATCTCAACTCAGCAATGGTGGGAATCCGTTGCGATCCGCGTAGACAGTGCCCTCGCGGATGGAATGCGCTGGGTAATAAATATGGAAACGCCAGATAACGGAGAAAGGTTTGTCGTGGAAATGAGCGGTGCGACGCTTACTTGTATCGAGGGATATTCTGCTGATACCCCGGATGCATCGATCACTGTTAACAGAAGTGACCTGGAAAAGGTCATCAGTGGGCAATCTACTCTTCTTCTAGAGATTGACGCTGGTCGCGCTCAACTGGCCGGGGATCGAAGCGTTTTGAGTGACCTTGAATCAACGCTGGTTCGGTTTGATCCCAATTTTGAAATCATGCCAGGTACATCCTCTGACTAAGTGTACTTGTTAGAAATACTAATAATAAAGGAGAAAAATATGAACCATACGCGTCTAATATTACTGCTGACGGCCGGCCTATTACAGATCAATGTTCCACAAGTGCAGGCAGCCGAGATGGAAGAAATCGTCGTCACTGCTACAAAGCGAGAAAGTAGTCTACAGGATGTATCGATAGCGATCTCAGTGGTAGATGGTCAGCACATTGATGATCAGGGAATCACGTCACTGGAAGAGTTAACTTATCAAGTACCCAATGTTCAGATCTCCGAAGCTGCGGTTAGTACGAACGTATTTATACGGGGGGTAGGGTCGGGCGTTAACTATGGTTTCGAGCAATCAGTTGGCACCTTTATTGATGGTGTCTATTACGGCAGATCGCGCAGCGTGCGCAACCCTTTCCTTGATGTTGAACGCGTTGAGCTTCTCAAGGGGCCTCAGGGCGTAGTCTTTGGCAAGAACACGATTGCAGGGACGCTCAATATTACTACCCGCAAACCAGCTTCTGAGCCGGAAAGTTCCCTGGCGGTAACCTGGGACCCTGAATACGAAGGCACCGCAGTCACCGGTGTTATATCAGGCCCGCTTGGGGACACTGTACGTGGGCGACTTGTTGGTCGGATAGCAGAGGGAGATGGCTATCTCGATAACTCCCTTAGTGCCGACTCAGAACCGAATCGAGACGAATGGGCGCTACGTGGGGTGTTAGAGTGGACGCCCAGTGATCGACTGACGGCTTTACTTAAAATTGAGGCCGGCGCTTACAATGTGGATGGCCGGGCCGAGCAACTAACCCAGGCTGAACCATCGTTGGTTACTTTGATTAAGGCAATTGATCCAGCAGCTGAGATTGGATTTGATTATGACAAATCAGGGCCGGGAACCTTACCGCTGTTTGATCAAGAACGAGATGATACAGACACGGAAACCTACTCTTTGGTACTTGAGTATCAACTTGGTCAACATGACCTGACAAGTATCACCAGCTATACGGCTTATGATGTTGATGCCGCAATTGATGCCGACTTCACTAATCTATCTTTGTTAGGATATAAGCTCGATCAGAGCTATGACACCTGGTCACAGGAGTTACGTCTGGCAGGTTCACTGTCGACAAATATTGACTACATTGCAGGTTTGTATTTCTCTGACGAATCATTTGAGTCGACCAAGGTCGTTCCAGTGAATCTTACTGCTGTACCGGCACTTGATGCGTCACTCCCAGCTCCATTCCCGCGTACCGGTTCCCGGCACCAGTCATTCGATCAAGACACAAGGAGTTGGGCTGTGTTTGCCCAGGCGACATGGCAGGTAGCAGATAGCTGGCGCCTGTTAATGGGCCTTAGATATACAAAGGATGAGAAAGACGCCAGAAAGAATCTGTTTTTCTCAGCTGTTGGAGCAGCAACTGTTGATCCGGTTGTGAGTATGTTTTTCCCTGCATTGGGGCTTGGTAATCCGCACACCTTTAGCGACCTTGATCGTAAAGAAAACGACCTGACACCCTCTATTACCGTTGAATTCGATGCCACAGAGTCATTGATGGTCTATGCGCGTTACAGTGAAGGCTTCAAGGCGGGTGGGTTCGATGAAGACAATGTGGCTGGTAATCTAGCGGTGGAGGAATTTGATTCAGAAAGCGTGACCAGTTACTCCCTTGGTTTTAAGTCTTCATTGTCCAGTCTCGCTTCACTAAATGTTGAGCTGTTTCGATCCGAATATGACGATCTTCAAGTATCCACTTTTCTAGGCACAGGTGGCTTTTTAGTGGGTAATGCAGGCGAGGCGATTACACAAGGCATTGAGGCGGATCTACGCTGGATGCTGAATGATCAACTCTCTCTTGATGCATCAATAGCAGTGCTTGATGCCTACTATGACAGCTATGAAGATGGGCCTTGTGCATTTGGTATGGGCGCAGTG
>CBDUKY010000049.1:0-11758 GCA_965367925.1 uncultured Pseudomonadales bacterium
AGTAGATAGTCAAGGCTTGGACCGCAAGCAGGTACCTGGTCTTCAGGTAAACTTTGCAGCCAGAGCTGACGTCCAGATAGGCCCGCGCCAGCAAGGGCCGAGATAATACAAAGTCCGCCGTAAACCCGAATACCTGTTTCACCTGGGCCGTGAATTGCGCCGATCAAGGCGAAAATTGCTGTGGTAATAACCATGACGCGCTGCATGATGCAGAGTGGACAGGGTTCCAGGGCCATCACATGCTCCATATAGAGCGCGACACCCATGAGAAACCCACAGCCTAAAAAAACGATAAGGAAGATTATTCGAGAACTCGGTAAAGCCATTTAGTCAGGGTCCTGAGGTGTTGTTGGGTGCATAGCCATATTATGAATCAAACGTCAGGCAGATGCTTGTTCTTGCCAGGTATTGGCGAAGATACGCGCATCTTGAATAAACTGATGAAAATCCGCTTCCAATTCAAACTGGTGCTGATGAAACTGGCTAAATGCATCCATTAATGGGTTTGCGACCCGTAACCTGCCGCTAATATGGCAAAGGGCCCGGTCAATATAGGTTTCTGATCGATAGCGTTCCAATGTGCTATGGCTTTTCATACCACGGATCACCTCGATAACCTCGGCAGGAAAGGTATCGGCGTTATCCAGTACCGCGTCATAGGCTGCTTCTGAAAATAGATCGAGCTTATCAACCCCATGTGTGTCCCAGTGAAGGGCAAGAAAGTGGTCATAAATCACATCACACATAATGCTACCGAAGCGCCTGAATTCAGTGTCGAATCGTTGGCAACTCTGGCGCTGCATTGGATGACGGTCAGCGAATGCATCTATGGCCCTGTGTAATTGGATTCCACGTTCCACCTCGGGTTGAAATTCGCCCTTAAGTCGACCCTTGACGAAGTCACCCAGAAATCCGCCGGCCATAAGTTGCTTGTCAGGATGGGCGAGAAGAAAATGCCCAAGATGATTCATAGGCTCAGCCAGGTCATGAGGAAAGCAGGTCCCGATATTCTCGATCAAGATTTGCCAGGTACTCATCAAAAGGTAATTGAGGTGTGGCTTCTATCGCTTGTTGCTGCTGTCTTGAGGTAGCGGCGGTCTCGGCGAACTCATCAATTTCACTGGTAGTGAGGGTCTCGGCTGTAAGGCTTTGTCGGTGGGCAAGGGATTGATTCATGGCAAAGCGGAAGAAAGGTATCTGTTCGGACCGCATGGTTTCCAGGATCCTGGCACTGGGCGTCAGGCTGCTGTCTTGAAGCTTGGCCTGCTGGGCTTTGACCGCCTGTTGATGGGATTTATCTGCTTGATCAATTTGCTCGGCAACGAGTTGAACCTCGGTTAATAAGGCATTACCCCAGTCAGCGAGGGTTCGGGAGTCTCCGCCATCCATCAGCATGGTTTCACTGTCGCGACCGTTATATACAACGGTCGCGAGATTCGTTTTGACCTGGTCACAGAGAGCATCGTCATGGACCGGGCTTTCCTTGATCAGACAAAACATCAAAAAGCTGTCCAGGAAATGCAGGGTTTGCTTGCTGATACCTATTGGCTCAAACGGGTCGACATCTAACAGTCGAACCTCAATGTATTCAACACCATCTGTTTTCAATGCCTGGAGAAAGTTTGTTCCTTTTGGAGGCACTCTTTTCGCACGAATTGTGGAATAAAACTCCGCTTCAGATTGCAAGATAGAGTCGTTCACCTGATGGTATAGACCATCTGACCGGACGCCTAAGGCGGTGTAATCCGGGTAGGCAGTCGTGACGGCGCTAGCCAGCTTCGAGACATAACTATCGAGGCTGTTGTAACAAATATTAATAAGCTTTGATTGTGCATCACTCTGGTAACCGAGATTGCCACTTCGAAGTGAGGTGGCGTTGGGTAGATGTAAGGTACCCTCATCAAAGGGTTCGAGGTTGTGTTCTCGCCCCTTTACGAAGCTGTTGCAAACTGCTGGCGATGCGCCGAATAAAAAAATGAGAAGCCAGGAGAAACGGCGAAAATTACGCATCAGATCAAAATAGCGTCTGGTACGGTAGGCTGCTGTGTCGGCTTCTTGTTCAAATGCAGCAAGCTTTGCCCAGAAGGTATCCTCGAAGGAGAAGTTGTAGTGGACCGCACAAATCGTTTGCATGGATCGGCCGTATCGATTGCCAAGACCATTACGGTAGGTTGTCTTTAGCTTGCCAAGATTTGAGCTACCATATTGGGCCAGGGGAATGGTTGGGTCACCCTGCAGTACGCATGGCATGCTTGACGACCAGAGGAGTTCGTCCCCGAGACCTGTGTAGGTATACCTGTGGATTGTCTGAAGGGTTTTCAGCGTGTCATCAACGGAACTTGAAACCGGCGTAATCAGCTCCAGCTGTGATTCAGAAAAATCTGTGGTTACAGTCGGGTGAGTCAA
The DNA here is from genome assembly GCA_965367925.1 of uncultured Pseudomonadales bacterium. Taxonomy (GTDB): domain Bacteria; phylum Pseudomonadota; class Gammaproteobacteria; order Pseudomonadales; family Azotimanducaceae; genus JAHRVQ01. The sequence goes on from CBDUKY010000049.1 coordinate 2,407, forward strand.
CTTTGAACCGAACGCTTCAGGGTGTGGGCGTTTCGACAAGGTGCCGGCGGGATCGACTCTTAAGGACTCTCGCTCAATACCGCGATTGAATTTCAGGTCATCAAATAGCTTGCCTGACCTGAGTTGTGCGAGGGTGTTTTTAAAGGTTTCCGGTGATGTCATTCATTTACTGCCACGGATGTATAGGGACGGCAAAGCCGCGATTCATGCGGAGTATGCCAAACATGGTGCAGGGCATGAAAGACAATCCTCTGTTAGCCTGTGCATAGGATATATTCCGGGCGAGCTAGCGAACGAACTAATGGACGAGCCACTATACAAGTCAATGGTCAAGGCAGCGGATCAGCCAGACGACAGGTGTAGGCGGATCCGGTTCTGATTCAGGTTTCGTTCTGTTCCCTAAAGCGATGAATTTGCCGCCGATCCTTTTTGCTTGGTCGGCCAATAGAACCAAGGTGGGTGCCTGCAGCTTTGCGACTTTCAGCCACCTGAAGGCGTTTTTCGATACTCTCCGGCGTTTCCTGGTAGAGAGCTTCAGCCTCAGCGGCGCCTCTCCGCTGCTCGGACAAACCAGTGACAATCACGACCTTCTCATCCCAGCCCTGGCGAATTTTAATTTCATCACCAATTTGAATCTCCTTGCTGGGTTTCCCGCGCACACCATCAATATGAACCTTGCCACCATCAATGGCCTGTTTTGATTTGGCGCGGGTACGAAAGAAGCGTGCTGCCCAAAGCCATTTATCGAGTCTTACTCTGGTCATATTGACGAACCTGGTTAATCGGATGTTGGCGTCCAGGTTTCATCATGTTACTTGATCGGGGAGTTGGTCAAATGTGAATTTATGACTCTAGCCTTATGCGCGACTATTCAAATCACAAATAACTGTCATCAAGCGTGATCAGCAAGTTACCATCTACCGCCACAAGCGTTGGTTGGGCTTGTCACAGCAAAACTGAATATTATTGAAAATATTCAGAATTCAAACTTGTATAGGAAATGGCTTCAATATGGACGAATTACTGCAAGGTATGGCGAAAATCACCAGAGATGCAGGTGATGCAATCCTGGAAGTCTATAGCCGGGAAGATTTTGACGTTGATATGAAGTCAGACGACAGCCCGCTCACCGCAGCTGACCTGGCGGCACATAAAATCATCGTTGCGGGCTTGCAAGCACTCGCCCCGGAGATTCCCGTTTTGTCAGAAGAGTCCGGGGGAATTGGCTGGCAGGAACGCAGACAATGGTCCCGCTATTTCCTGGTGGACCCACTCGATGGGACGAAAGAATTTATCCAGAGAAATGGAGAGTTCACCGTCAATATTGCCCTGATTGATGGCCACAAACCTGTGTTGGGTGCTGTATATGTACCGGTGACCGGGGTTTTGTATCTAGGCAATGTTGAAACCAACCATGCCACAGTCGAGCGAGATGGCATTAGCCAGGAAATGCAGACCCGGCCAATGGCAGATAAAGAACTCGTGGTTGTCGGGAGTCGCCGTCATGGCAGTGGCACCATGGCGACCATGATGGAATTCTTACAACAGCACTTCAATGTTGAGATTGAGAGTGTCGGTAGTTCGTTGAAATTTTGCATGTTGGCGGAAGGCAAGGCTGATCTTTATCCGCGCCTGGCGCCAACCTCAGAGTGGGATACTGGCGCAGCCCAGGCGGTTCTCGAGGCGGCGGGCGGTGCCGTGGTCAATACCAGCTTTGCACCGCTCGACTACAACAACAAAGAGGACATTCTGAACCCATTTTTTATCGCTTATGCAGATAGTCAGTATCCCTGGCAGGACAAGCTGCAGGCAGTTCTAGCTGAAATTTAAATCAACCAAGGAGAAGTCTCATGGTCGACAAGTCGAAGCTTTCATTACCGAGAGCTACGCCAGAAACAGAGCATTTCTGGCAAGGTACGAAATCTGGCGAGTTGCGCCTGCAAAAATGTGATGAATGTAGTGAAGTCTACTTCCCCCCCAGACCCTTTTGTCCTGCCTGTAGTTCTCGATCTGTGTCGATAGTTAAGGCATCCGGCAAGGCGAAGTTACATAGTTATGTGATTAATCATCGGCCTCACCCTGCCTTTGAATCCCCCTACTCCATTGCGGTTGTGGCCCTTGAAGAAGGCCCGAGAATGATGACGAACATTATCAATTGTCCGCAAACCCCTGAAGCGTTAACGCTAGATATGGATCTTGAGGTGATATTCGAGAGCCAGTCTGAGGATATATCTCTACCCTATTTCCAGCCTGTAGGAGCCGCCTCATGAAGCCAAAAAGTGTAGCCATTGTTGGTGCCGCGGAGACAACAGAATTAGGCAAGATTCCAAATATGAGCCAAATCCAACTTCATGCAGACGCGGCACTAAATGCCGCTGCTGATGCTGGTATCAAAATGTCTGATATTGACGGTATCGCAACCGCGGGCGAGTCTCCAACATCCATTGCCCATTATCTTGGTATTGTGCCTGAGTGGGTGGATGGTACATCCGTTGGTGGGTGTTCCTTTATGTTGCATGTTCGTCATGCGGCGGCAGCCATTAATGAAGGATTGTGTGAGACAGTGCTGATCACGCATGGTGAAAGTGGTCGTTCTAATGTTGGTCGCGGAGGATTCCGTGGCAATGCTGCTAGCCTACCAGGTCAGTTCGAGGGCCCTTACGGTGTCATGGGACCAACAACAGCATTTACGCTACCGGTTCTTCGTTACCTAAAAGAAACCGGAAATACCCTGGAACAGCTAGCCAATGTTGCCGTTATTCAGCGTGAATGGGCGGCATTAAATGCCCGGGCAACACTGAAAGACCCTATCACCGTTGAGGATGTGCTGAATGACCGGATGATTGCCTACCCCTTTACCAAAAGTATGTGCTGTCTGGTAACTGATGGTGGTGGTGCGCTTATCTTAACCAGTGCAGAGCGAGCCAGAGATTTCCCGCATCGGGCAGTAACGATTCTTGGTACCGGCGAGAGTGTTGAAACGCCAATGATCAGTCAGATGCAGGACTTTAGCTCATCAAGAGCATTTAGAGTGGCTGGGAAAAAGGCATTTATGGAAGCCGGCATCGACCATGGTGACGTTGATCACCTGATGATCTATGACGCTTTTGCCCATCTACCCCTATACGGCCTCGAAGACCTTGGGTTCTGTAAACAGGGTGAAGCTGGTGACTATATCGCCGAAAGGAATACAGCCATTGGCGGTGAGCTACCCATGAATACTAATGGTGGTGGCTTGAGTTATATGCACTCCGGCATGTATGGCATGTACGCATTGCAAGAAAGTGTCCGACAACTGCGTGGTACAGCAGATGCGCAGGTACCTGATGCGGAAATTTCAGTCTGTGGCATGTTTGCGGCGAGCGGTACGATAATTCGTACCAATCAGTAGCAACAGCTAAAACCGGGCATCCCGGGCATCCCGAGCATCTAGAGAAGGAAAGCGAACAGTTTGGAGAGTTGGTCTCAGCTAGCCAAGCTGTACGCGCATCCTTCCTGCCGAGGAGAATACTGTATATACATACAGCTTTGGCTAGCGAGGATGACAAATATACCCACTATGGTTGGTAATTAAAAGGCTCCAAAAATGGAGAATCCTACATGACTCATGTCTTGACTTTTCGAAATCAAATCTAAGGTTTTGAATTCCCAGCGGAAAGCCGGTCGTGATCTCCCCAAAATCCCATATAGATTTTTAAAGCAGATGTACTGAGCTGCTCATCACAAATTGTTCTAGCAATTTGTAGCCCTGGTATTGCAATTTTTGACTATTCTGCAAGTAGTGAATATTTTTGCTGCGAAACCGATCCTATTACCTCACAGGCTTGAAATTTGAGCATATTGGTCAAGCCTGCCATTTCAGGCTGACGAAGGGTGGATAATTTCCGACCAAGGGAAGCTATTTTTCTTTTTTTTTGAAATAGTTATGGACAATAATGGGGGCGATTATGATAATGGCAGCAAACGCGGGGTACAGCTCTGGGCACAGAGATTATAAGGGTCCAAACCCCGACTGTACAGAAATGCCACTCAATTGAACGTGAAGTTTTATTGGGCACCCCTTTAAAAATTAGCTTCTAACTACATATAGGAGGTCTAGTTTTTCCAACGATTATCTTTGTTAATTCATTGCCAGGTTTCTGCCCCCGAAGCGGTTACCTGTCGATATCAGTTAGGTCAACAGATGGAGCACACGCCCTATGACTAACACCCGTGAAGGAGATTTCGATTCCATTCTGGAAGACGATTCTCTCGATGAAGCCTCACCAGAACTCGACGCCATTGACGTGCTTACTGAAAATGCCGCCCTGTATGATGAAGAAACCGATGAATCCCAAATTAAAGCGCTGGTTGCGAAAGGCAAGGAGCAGGGTTACCTCACGTATGACCAATTGACGGAAACACTTCCTAACAATATTTTAGAGTCAGATGCTTTTGAGAGTATCGTTCAGATGTTTGAGGACATGAACGTCAACATCTTCGAGCAGGCACCTGATAACAATGACCTGAAAGATTCAAGCGAAGAACTCAATATTGATGCGGTGGCGATTGCCGCGGCAGATTCTCTTGTGGGCAAAACAATGGACCCAGTGCGTATGTATATGCGCGAAATGGGTACGGTACCTTTGCTGACAAGAGAAGGTGAGATCGTCATTGCTAAACGCATTGAAGATGGCATTCGGGATTCAATGTCGATTCTAAGCCGCTACCCAGGGGTGGTTGAGCGGATACTCGCTGAATATGAAAGCCTACTCGCAGATGAAGGTGACATTGGTGTGATTATCAGTGGTTTCCTGGATCCAGAAGATAGTATCCCTGACATGTCCCAGGTGGCTGAAGCCAAGTCGAGCGGTAACTACAAAGAAGATGAAGATGCTGAAGAGAAAAAAGGCATTGACGTTGAGCTTGCGCATGATCGTTTTAAGAAGATCATTAAGTTCCACGCCAAGGTTCAGAAATCTATTGCCGCAAATGGGCGTCAGCACAAAAAGACAATTGAAGCTCAGGAAGAACTGGCAGCAGTATTTTCTTCGTTAAAACTCATTCCTGCGCAAATGGATCCCTTGTTGGAATATGTCCGTTCAGACATGCAACAGATCCGTGATCAGGAACGTGTGATTCGAGACCTGATGGTTAGTCGGGCGAAGATGCCAAAAGACGAATTCCTGGCAGGTTTTATTGGCAAGGAAGGTAATGTCGATTGGGTCGATGAACTTATTGCTTCTGGTGCTGAATATTCTGAAAAGCTAAAGACTTATCGGGTTTCAATTCGACATGCACAAAAGGTTATTAGACGAATTGCCGACCGTACACAGTTGGATGTAGAGGAAATCAAAGAGATTAATCGTCGTTTGTTTGTTGCTGTTGGTAACACGCGGTCTGCAAAGAAAGACATGATCGAGGCTAACTTACGGCTGGTTATTTCAATTGCCAAAAAATACACCAATCGCGGATTGCACTTCCTTGACCTGATTCAGGAAGGCAATATTGGTTTGATGAAGGCTGTTGATAAGTTTGAATACAGACGTGGCTTCAAATTTTCAACTTATGCGACCTGGTGGATTCGTCAGGCGATTACGCGATCTATCTCAGATCTGGCACGAACGATTCGTGTGCCTGTGCATATGATGGAAACTGTTAACAAGTTAAACAGGCTAACCCGCCAGCTAATTCAAGAACTTGGTAGGCCGCCAAGCATTGAAGAGCTGAGCGAAAGAATGGACCTGCCGGAAGATAAGGTCTTGAAAGCTTTGGATGTTGCTAAACAACCAATTTCGTTAGAGACACCAGTTGGTGACGATGATGATTCCACCATGTGGAACCTTGTCAGTGACACATCGGTTGAATCGCCAATGGATCATGCGACAGATGAAGGCTTGCGGGAGACCACAACCAATGTCTTAACAGCACTAACCGAACGAGAAGCCAAGGTCTTGCGGATGCGATTTGGGATCGATATGAATACAGATCACACCCTCGAAGAAGTTGGCCGGCAGTTCTCAGTGACCAGAGAGCGGATTCGTCAGATTGAAGCCAAGGCGCTTAGAAAGCTGCGGCACCCTGCACGATCAGAGCAGTTGCGAAGCTTTATTGACGTCTAGCAGGTTAGGAAATCTTTTGGTTGGAAAAACGGGGCATTAGCCCCGTTTTTTTTATTTGTCTTGATACTCAGGTGGTCGCTTTTCCAGAAACGCTCTAACGCCCTCACGCATATCACCAGTTTGCGCCACAAGGATCTGTTGCCTGTCTTCCATGGCAATGACTGCTTCGAGACCCGGTGCATCGACACTCATATTCAGGCACTCTTTTGTCAATCGAACCCCGATCGGAGAGTTACGAACTATATCCCCTGCCATTTGCTCACCCACCTGATCGATGGATTCAAGATCGACCACCTGGGAGACGAGCCCAAGCGCCAGTGCACGTTCTGCGCTAATAAAGTTACCGGTGAGAAGTAGTTCTGAAGCAAGTGAGCTACCAACGAGACGTGGCAAAAAATAACTGACACCAACATCACAGGCAGTGAGTCCGATGCGAATAAAAGCAGCATTCATTTTGATGCCCGGTGCTGCGATGCGGATATCCGAGGCCAGCGCCAATCCAAAACCACCACCACTGGCTGCACCATTGATCAGGGAAATAATGGGTTGTGGGGCGCGTCGCATACGCATCATAATTTCGCTAACTCTGCGTTGAACTCGCATACCCATAACGGCGCCGGATGGTTCATCGCTCAAATCCTCCTTTAAATCGAGTCCAGCGCAGAAGCCGCGACCGGCGCCGCGCATGACCACAACCCGGGTTTCATGGTCGGTGTAGAGCTTGCCAAAATAATGCTGTAGCTCAAGCATCATTGTGCGACTCATCGCATTTAAGCTTTCAGGTCGATTTAAACAGAGGTAGTCAACGCTATCACGTTTCTCTACCAGCAGAGTTTCGTAGCTCCCATCAGGTTGGCAGGTAGGTTCAAAGTTCTTATCCATGCGTGTAATCCCATTTCAATTTATCCCTAGTGTAATCTGATTATGAGGCACGCGCAGAGGGAAAAAACAGGTATGATTCGAACCTAAATCAGCTCAAGGTGATCAACAGTTGCATCAGAGAAGAAGGGAAGCGATGCGATTTATCCCCTTTCGGAAACGGGATATCGTCGACATGTGTGTTGCGGAAAAACAATTTTCCAACACTGATGAAACGAAGTTTCGTGAGGTGGTTAACCTACTACAAAGTGTCTTTCACTTTGAGTTTCACAAAATCCTTGAATCCCTCAAAGATGGTTATGCCCCTGTCAATCCAGAGAGGGATACCAGACGTCTGACGGACAAACTGCGCGCCAGTCCTGGCTTCGTCAGTAAATTGCAGAAGGTGTTGAATGACGCCAACTATGAGCGCTTAAGCGATCAAGATTTGATGCATGCCTTCGACGAGGCATCCCTATTTAACCTGCGTTTGCATGTCGATCTCACTGAATTTGATGAGGTACTACTCTTTACTCGTGGCGAAAGTACGAGGCGTGAAACTGTACCCAAAATGTTTGGCTTGATGAGTAAGCAGGTTGAATTTACAAACTATGATCGAGTTGTGCTCTACATCAAATTCTCCGAGAAAATTAAGCCAAACATCTATTACACACCAGGGGTAACAATCCTAAAGCTATTTCAAAATGTCCCCAAGGCGGATATTGAAATGTTATTTCCGAATACAAAGCTTGGCATGCGGATTATCGACAAACTTATGATTGGTATACCAGCGGTGATTGGCGGCGGTGTGGTGCTGACCACCAAGGTTGGTACATCATTACTATTGTTTGGTACCTTGCTGGGATTCTATGCAGGGATCTATACGGAGCCTGTGAATCTTGATCAAGCTACGCTCATTGCCCTTGTCGCAGCCTTTGGTGCGTTAGGTAGTTTTTTATGGAAACAATTTGTCAATTTCAAAAATCGCAAGCTCACGTTTATGCAGAGTTTGATGGAGAGCCTGTATTTTAAGAACCTGGATAATAATGCGGGCGTGTTTCATCGTCTCATTGATGAAGCGGAAGAGGAAGAATGCAAAGAAGCGATACTTGCCTACTACTTTTTGTTAACCAGAGATTCAATTCAAGGTCAGTCTCTATTAGATGAAACCATTGAAAGCTGGTTTCAAAATAGTTGGCAAGCCACTGTCAACTTTGAAATAGATGATGCGCTGGCGAAGCTCAAAGGCCTGGGGCTAGTGACAGAAGATGCTGATGGCTTAAAAGCTATACCGCTTGATGATGCAATGACCCTACTAGACAAGCGATGGGATAGTTACTTTCAGTATGCAGAGCACGAAAGTGGATAATCTGCCAACGTTTCTTATCGCTATTACAATTTTAACGATCACACCAGGGGTCGATACGGTGCTTGTGATCCGTAATACAAGTAGGGGTGGTGTGGTAGATGGCTGGGTTACTAGCGTTGCAATCTGTAGTGGCTTGTTCGTTCATGCCAGCCTTTCAGCCATCGGTATCTCGCTTATCCTATTGCAATCAGCATGGTTGTTCCTTTGTTTGAAATATATTGGCGCTGCCTACTTAATCTGGCTTGGAGCGTCCAGTCTGCGACAGGCCGTAGCGGGTACCCGATTGCAGGTTGTTGAAACTGAAGCTGGTGCATTTCAAATCCTGCGATCAGCCCGAGAGGGTTTGCTGAGTAACTTGTTGAATCCCAAGACCATCATCTTCTACATGGCGCTACTACCACAGTTTATTGATCCTACTGCTAACGCCTTGCTTCAGTCGTTGGGACTTGCAGGGATACATTTTGTCTTAAGCGTCTTCTGGTTAGGATTAGTAGCCCTGCTTGCTCATCAGATGGCGCAACTAATCACTGCTGGCACCTTCAAGCAGTGGTTAGATTCCGTGCTAGGTTTGACGCTAGTAGGGTTTGGTATTGGGCTTGCGAACCAGACTTATCGTCAGGGATAGGTTGTTATAAGTCCTCTAGTGCTTCCAGGGCCTGGGCTTTGAGTTGGTCAGTTGGATTGGACGCCAGAACTAATTGATACGCTTGCCTTGCCCGGTCATTTCTATTGAGACCTGCCCAGGCCTTACCTGCCAGGAGAGCAGTTTGAGCCTGATCTGGATCATTCCAGGTATGGGGTCGGGTGTTATAGCTATCGATGGTGCTAAGGGCCTGCTCAAATGATTTTTTGTTAACGTACATGTTGGCGAGCATCAGGGTTGGAAATGCCCGACCAGGGATAGCTTCAATTGCCTGCTTAAATAGCTTTTCCGCTTCAACAAAATTCTCATTCTTCCCTTCGATAGAAGCCTCGACCAGCGCGGCATAGCCAGGGCTGGTCATCTTTAACTGCTCAAGGCTTT
>CBDUKY010000050.1:0-11708 GCA_965367925.1 uncultured Pseudomonadales bacterium
TGTTGAGTTATCCGCACCAATCATCCCGATAACTAACTATCCTGATCATATCCATAGCGACTGATAATCGCTTTTGCGTTATCACTGCGGACAAACTGACTAAATGCGCTCGCTGCAGGGTTGTTGCTAGCCCGCTTAAGTATGACTGCTTGTTGTTTGATCGGCTCATGCATGAAAGTTGGAACTACCCATACACTACCAGCCTTTAGTAGGCCGTTATCTAACACCTGAGAGAGCGCAACAAAGCCAATTTCTGCATTGCCAGTCATCACAAACTGATAGGTCTGGGCGATGTTTTCACCCTGCACCCATCTAGTTTGCGTCTTCTCTGCCAGTTGCAAATAATCAAGCACCTGAACTGCTGCCTGACCATAGGGAGCAAGTTTAGGATTAGCGAGAGCAAGCTTTCGGTAATTGTTGCTGGCAATGATTGCACTCGCGGCCCCAGTGGAATTGGTTTGTATTGTCTGGGCATTCCTCGACCAGAGTGCAAGCCGGCCGATGGCGTAGGTAAACAGGCTGCCAGACACAGCCGCACCGTTTTCAATCAACGCCACTGGTTTCTCTGAATCCGCAGAAAAAAACAAATCAAATGGTGCCCCATGCTGAATCTGCGCATATATCTTGCCGGAGGAACCGGTAATCAGCTTAATGCTGTGTGGTGTCTGTTTTTCAAAGGTAGTGATAAGGGCTTGCATAGGCCCGGCAAAATTTGAAGCAACGGCGACACTAGCCTGGTCCGCACATACCCTTGTGGCACTGGCAATTAATAACAGCGCAAAAAGGATTAGCCTCGGCATCCTAATCCAGTATCCAGTTCGGTTTACGTTTTTCCCGGAATGCAGCCATGCCCTCAGCACCTTCTTCGGACTCAAACATTCGAACACTCCAGGCCTCAGCAGTTTTAAAGCCCTCCTCAATGCCGAGCGCAGGTATCTCCCGTATAAGGCGCTTACATTCAACCAGTGCTTTTGGACCCGCGACATTAAGTAGCTCTATTTGTTGCTCAACGGCAGCAATAAATCCGGCCTCTGCAACGGCAATATGAGCAAGCCCGTATTCAACGGCACGTTCTCCTGAAAAACGTTCTCCAGTTAGAAACAATCGGCTTGCCTGATGCTTGCCAAGTTTTGGCACACAAACGACTGAAATGACCGCCGGGATGACGCCAAGCTTAACCTCGCTAAAACTAAATACCGCGTCAGAAACGGTCACGACGATATCTGCAGCAGCAACGAGGCCCAGACCACCACCAAAGGCCGCACCATTAACAGCGGCGATGACAGGCTTGGGACACTCAATAAGATATTTTAATAGCTCAGCGAAAGGAATCGCCTTACCGCCACCACTAATTGATGAGCCTGGTGGGCTCTTTAAATCAGCCCCGGCACAAAAAGACGCGCCACTACCGGTTATGACAATACTACGAACGTCGTCATCCTCATTTGCTGATTGAAGATGTGCATAGAGCTCGTTGACCAGGGCAGCAGAGAGTGCATTACGATTGTCTGGGCGATCAAGGGTAATCCAGGCTGCGCCATTTTTGATGTCATATTGGGTCGCGGTGCTTGAACTCATGGTCTTGTCTCTTTCGCAGTAGTGATTGATTAATAGGAAATCTGGTATGAGGCTAACATAGACTCATCGTTTACTTGTAAGCCAATCAAGCCACGCTAGTAAGCACCCTGGAAATCAGGAATAGCATATCCCGGTGTCAATAAAGCCTGGCTTAGCTCGTGTCGTCAGATTAGCTTTGTTGTCCGCGTATCAAACGCCCTGGCAATGCAGACGTGGCGACGCCATTGCGATAAGTGACCTCACCATGACAGATTGTTGCCAGGTATCCGGACGCTGTTTGTTCAAGACGGCTACCACCTGCAGGTAAATCTTGAACCATAGCCGGGGCAGCAATGCTTAAATTTTCAAAATCAATAACATTGATATCTGCACGCTTGCCAACGGTTAAGGTACCTCGATCATTCAAGCCCACAGCATGTGCTGTGTCTGCGGTCTGCGCTTTCACCAGTATTGGCAAATCAATAAGTTCACCGCGACGACGATCACGGCCCCAGTGCGTGAGTAGGAAGGTCGGAAAGCTGGCGTCACAAATGGTTCCAACATGCGCCCCGCCGTCACCTAACCCCATGACAGTATTCGTTTCTAGAATCATTTCCCGACAACAATCGAGATTATCCTCAGCATAGTTTGCAAAGGGGGTATATAGCATTTGCTTACCGTCTTGTTGCAACATGTATCGCAATGCAAGTTCAGCTGCGGGCATACCCTGTCGGCGGGCCATCGCGCCAATGCTGTCTTCAGGGTCAGGTTCATAATCCGGTGGATCACTCAGGACCCACATTTTGTCGTAGTTATGAATCAATAACGCAGGCCCACCTGCTTCACTAGATTCCTGCAGAAGTTGTTGAACAAATTGCTGATCTTGCAATCGGTTAACTTTTTCATTGAGGGGTAGTTTTGCAATGTCACGATAACTGGGGTATCTAACAAATGGATTTAGGGTACAAGTTAGCCCCATTAATATGCCGATCGCTCGAGGCGCAACCTGGCCTTTGATGGTGACACCTGCCTCGTTTGCCGCATCAATTCTTCCCATAAGTTTTTTCCAGCCCTGCGGATTAATACCCTGGGCCAGAGAGACAGTCATTGGTGCATTGCCTGCTCGCGCCATCTCCACCAGGGACATAAATTCTTCATCGATATCTTTGAAGTCCGAAATCATCTCAAGAACACCGCTACCAGCATCTTTTAATCCAAGACCAATACCAACAAGTTCATTTCGTGCAGCTGTTAACGAGGGCGTGGGATCCCCTGTGCTACTTCTGTGATTCAGCGTCCGAGAGCTTGTAAAACCAAGGGCACCTGCTTTGATAGCCTCGGCGGTTAATTTTCGCATGGCGTCAATGTCGGCATCTGTCGCCATTTCACGATTTGCACCACGCTCGCCCATCACATAAACCCTGAGTGCCGCATGTGGTAATTGTGCAGCGACATCCATATCGAACTGTCGGCCGTCTAAATAATCCATGTAGTCAGCAAAGGATTCCCAGGCCCAGGGTAAGCCTTCATGTAGGGCGGCTCCGGGAATATCCTCGACCCCCTCCATGAGTTTTACTAACAGATCATGGTCCTCGTGTTTAACAGGGGCAAAACCTACACCGCAATTACCCATAACCACGGTTGTTACACCGTGATGGCTGGATGGGTTAAGACGATTTGCCCAGGTTACCTGCCCGTCATAGTGGGTATGAATATCAACAAAGCCAGGTGTTACAAGTGCACCTGAGGCATCGATCTGCGCTTTCGACGCGGTATTAATCTTGCCGATCTCAGCAATCTTACCGTCCTTGATTGCAACATCAGCAGTAAATGCCGCCGCACCTGTGCCATCTATTACCTGACCGTTTTTTATTAGCAGGTCATACATGGGCTTCCCTCCTCTGAAATGCTCTGGTAGCAACAGATTGAATCCTAGCACAATCTATAACCCACGCTAGATACACCGCAGATGTTACAAGTTGCGATTAGCACCGTGATTGATTAGTTTGAATTTTCTGTGAGCAAATGAGGTCAACTGACCAGATGCAAAGATACGAATTTAAGGACCTGCTTGAGATGGGGATACCACTTAAAGGCGCACTCGACTTCGATCAACGACCTGGTGGCCTTAGCCCGCGGCGTCTTGCTGACTGGACACGTCCTCAGGTGCCACAGGCCATGGATGTCATTGTCAGAATGCCTTCTGGGGTCAGATTAATATTCGAAACAGATGCGGAGATGATCAGCATCTCTGCTCTCGGGACGAATCTGGTGATACCACCAGCAACGAGAAAGCCTATTGTTTTCGATCTTGAAGTGGGGGATCAAATTTTTTCCCAACCAAGTGATGCAGGTAATGCGATCCAGCTTAATCCGGAGGATAGAACTGACTTCACCTTGATTCGCGGTAACCCTGATGAATGGCATTTTCAAAACCTGCCACCAGGTAATAAGCACTGTGAGCTCTGGTTGCCGCAAAATGCTTTTGTGGAATTACACGCCCTCTCTCTTAATGATGGCGCGATTATCAAAGCACCTGTTAAAAGCGAGAAACCGCAGTGGGTGCACTATGGCAGTTCAATTAGTCATTGTATGGAGGCTGATCAGCCAGCGCTTATCTGGCCAGCAGTCGCTGCACGAATTACCGGGATGGAGTTACACAATCTAGGATTCGGCGGTCAATGCCATCTAGATCAATTTGTCGCGAGAACCATACGAGATTCAGATGCCGATTACATTTCTCTTAAGGTTGGCATCAATGTCATTAACGGTGACTCAATGCGAGAACGGGTTTTCACATCTGCCTTGCATGGCTTTTTGGACACCATACGCGAGGGCAAACCAGATACACCTATTACCCTGATCTCGCCTATATTCTGCCCGAGTGCTGAAGACCAGCCTGGCCCGACAATACCTGATCGTCATGGTAAGTTTGTCACCCTACCGGGGCATGATGAAATTCGTGAAGGCTGTATGAGTCTGTCTAGAACCAGAACCCTCATTGAAGAAGTTGTCAGCCGACGAGCAGACCAAAAGCTAGATTATCTGAATGGTTTAAGCCTGTTTGGCGCGGAGGAAGCAGGCGATCTACCAGACGATCTACATCCAAATCCTGCTGGATATATTCGGATGGGTGAACGCTTTGCTGCACATCTGGCGAAGAGATAGTTAATCTTCTTCCCAGCTCAGCAGTTCTCCCTCACCATGTATCAGCAAGGTGCCTGGAAAGACCCTGAGTCGCCATGGTTCAAGCTTAATCACCGCAAAGCTATCGGCTTCAGGACTTGTCCAGGCTGGGACAATTGCTGGGTCATAACCAACAGGAGCCGGGGCATTTTTGAATAGCTCCCAGATGCGGATTCTTGTTGGAATGTCGAATGCCCAGGTGGCTCTACATTCTGCGACACAGGTATCTTGATTAGGTTGCCAGTAATTCAGTGAAAGATAAGGATGTGCCTGAAGGTGCTGACGCTTTAGCGGCGTTGGTCCGGTTCCAATCCAGCCAACTAGTTCACCATCTTGCCATTCCCAGATGGGATGTAAGATTCGCGACCTTGGTCGGTCTTCCACATCAACGCTAGCGACTGAACACCAGACTATCTCATGGGCCATTTTCACAAAAGCTGGTGCTACGGTCGCTAGATCCATATAGATGGTTTCCTGGTAGAAAAAATTAAAGCCGGTTAAGACTCTGTTTCAGGTAAGTAAACGTTGAAAGATTTTTTTACCAGCAATGTATTCTTGTGACGAATTTCGAAGACCCATTCTCCTGGCACCATTTCCCAGTCCTCATCAAAGCCGTAGCCATAGAATGTGGGTTCTCCAATCTTGGTATGAATTCGCTCAGTTGATGTTGTGTAGGTTTTCCCGTTGGGCCTGACCAGACCTGGTTCGGGGAAATGGATAGTACTCGTCACCGCAATGGGTCGACCTTTCGGCACTGTATTAATGACATACTCTATGCCAAAACCAAGCCCTTCACTCGCTGGAATGTCGCGGGTGAATTCAATAAATCTTACCCCCTCTACATTGTCCGCCTGGGGTGCGGTCTCTCTAAACCCCGCGCTAAAGTTTGTTTTCTTTGCTTTAAAGATACCGAAACCGACGACTTCTGCCGCGTTAATGTAAACGTCCTGCGCATAAAGTGACGTCGGGAGAAGAAGGGTCAGAAGGAAAAGGAGCTTTTTCATAGAGTTGTTTTAGTTTTTTACCCAATAATGCGCTATCTTTTCCCTTCTGGAAAGCCTTACAAATAATGGTGTCAAACCTTGAATTGGGAATCTTTACCATCATTAACTGTCTTAATGAAGGTGCTGGTTTACTTCAGACAGGATGATAAACCCCGGTTCTAGTGGGGTTATAGCCGTTTATCCTTGCTTTTAGTAGACCATACCGTACAATTTTTACCTTAAGAATGAATGCCGGAATTTTTCCAGCATAGCGTCCATCAGGAGATACAAAAAATGGCAGATGCGCAATTTATTACGAGTCAGCAAGGCGCAGTCGTCGGTGTCAACAAGGTGTTACGTAACACCTATATGTTGCTATCTATGACCCTTGCTTTCAGTGCGTTTACCGCAGGAATGTCCATGACCTTTAACTGGGGTCATCCGGGTATGATCATGACCCTTGTTGGTTACTTCGGGCTACTATTCTTAACAACCAAATTCCGTAATAGCCCAATTGGCCTGTTATGTGTATTTGCGTTGACTGGCTTTATGGGTTTGACCATTGGACCAGTGATTAGTATGTATTTAACCTTGAGTAACGGTGCTGAACTAGTTACCTACGCATTTGGTACGACTGCTGTTGCCTTTCTTGGCCTGTCTGGTTATGCCATCGCGAGCCGTAAAGATTTCAGTTTTCTGGGTCCAATGTTGTTTGCCGGTATTCTGGTTGCCTTCTGTGCTGGACTTGCTGCGTACTTCTTTAATTTCCCAGCATTATCCCTGGCAGTCTCTTCCATGTTCGTCCTATTGATGGCTGGCATGATGCTGTATGAGACAGGTCAAATCGTCAATGGCGGCGAAACCAACTACATTATGGCGACGGTTTCACTCTATGTGTCTCTGTACAATATGTTTATGAGCCTGCTTCACATCTTTGGTGTGATGGGTGGCGAAGACTAATAGTGAACTAATGCTAAACCCTGGTATGGTTTTCCTGTACCAGGGTTTTTTTATGACTAACGATTGCTCCCCATGCTAATTTCTCTTGCTGTATTCGGCGCACCGCAAAATTCTCAGGCTGCACTCTCAGCATTGCGATTTGCTGAAGCGGTAAAACGCCAGGGTCACGATTTATATCGCGTATTTTTCTATCATGATGGCGTGACAACGGGTAACCAACTCGTTGTCGCGCCCCAGGATGAACTAGACGTACAAGCTGCCTGGTCCAGTTTTGGTAAAAAGCACAATGTTGAGCTGATTGTCTGCATCGCCTCGGCTCTGCGTCGTGGACTACTCGACTCAGCAGAAGCCGATCGCAACGAAAAATCCAATTTTAATCTGGATCCGGCATTTACGATTTCCGGCCTTGGACAATTTATTGATGCCGGACTACAGTCCGATCGGCTGGTGACCTTTCGCCAATGAAACGATTATTGTTTGTTCAAAGTGCCCCGCCTCATGGGTCTGTCACCGGCCAGGAAGCACTAGACGCAATTCTAATGGGGTCGGCCTTTGCCGAGTGCGGATTATTATTTGTTGCAGATGGCGTGTTCCAGATCTTAAAAGATCAATCGACCGAAGCGCTGGGTACAAAAAACTATGCGCGCTCTTACGGTGCCTTGAAAGACTATGGAGTCACAAATATCTATTGTCGCCGATCAGATTTGCAAACTCGCGGTCTAGATGCGGAAATGCTCAGTCTCACCGTCAACATTCTTAATGACCAGCAGGCAGCTAAGTTGCTAGATGACTATGAAGTGGTCGTGAACTTCTAATGATACTGCATACCATCAATCAATCACCTTTTACCCATCACCGGGCTGATGATTGCCTGGCGTTTTGCCGGCCCGGTGATCATGTGGTGTTGTTAGAAAACGGCATTTATTGTTTACAACATAAGATATTAGCGGCACTAATTAGCGCAGGTGTAACTGTGTCTGTGATAGAGGCGGATACCAAAGCCAGAGGTATTAGCCCTGATAGTCAGGCGGCGCTTATCGACTATGATGATTTTGTCAGCCTTTGTGTCACAGCAGATAAGGTTGTGAGCTGGTGACAGGGCTTGCGTTAGATAAAGAAGGCTTCCTTCGTGATTATCGTGCCTGGACGCCAGAAACCGCGCCAATACTGGCTGAGACAGAAGGTATTTCACTCACAGAAGCCCACTGGCAAATCATTTATCTGGTCAGAGACTACTACCAGAAATATCAGATATCCCCTGCTACCCGGGTGCTAAGTAAACTTGTGAAATCAGAGCTGGGTGCAGATAAGGCAAGCAGTATCTATTTGATGCAGTTGTTTACGGGTAAGCCGGCAAAAATTCTTGCCAAAATAGCTGGCCTACCGAAGCCTAACAACTGTGATTAGGATCGGTCTTTTTCGATAAATTTCTGGCGAAAATTTACAACCTCACCAACGATAATCAACGTAGGTCGCTGTAAAGACCTTGATCTCACCTTCTCAACAATGTTCGACAGGTTACCTGTGACGACTGTCTGCTCTGGCAAGGTGCCTTTAGAAACGACTGCAATAGGAGTTGTTGCATCCCTGCCATGAGCAATTAGTCTCTCACAAATGACCTCTAGACCACCTAGTCCCATATAAAAGACAATCGTCTGGTTTTTGTGGGCAAACTCCTGCCATGCAAGCATCACTTCTCCATCTTTGGGATGGCCGGTGACAAAGCGAACGGATTGGGAGTAGTCACGATGTGTAAGTGGAATCCCCGCATAGGCAGCACAGCCATTAGCGGCAGTAATACCAGGGACTACCTGAAACGGTATACCCGCTTCGATAAGCCCTTCTATTTCCTCGCCACCACGACCAAACACAAAAGGATCACCACCTTTCAAACGTAAGACGCGATGGCCAGCCTGGGCAAGGCGCAGGAGTTTTTCGTTTATGGTTTCCTGATCGGTACTTTTATCACCGCCAATCTTTCCGACATATTCTTTAGTGGCATCTCTTCTCGCTCTGGAGAGGATTGCCTCTGATACCAGGTTGTCATAGAGGATGATATCTGCCTGTTGCATCAGCTGAAGTGCCTTCAGGGTTAACAAGTCGGGATCACCGGGACCCGCGCCAACCACATACACCTCACCTGTCTTGCTTGCGCTGGCTTCATCTAGATACGCAGTTGCCTGCTCAAACTCTCCTTGCTGGGCAAGAGATTCTCCGGGAGATTGTAAAAATGCTTCTGTCGCCCGGCGTCTTATATCAGGATCAGGAAAATTCGCTTTTAGCTTATCTCGTTGCTGACCAAGGAATCGCGCAAGATTCTGGTAACCCTGGGGGATAAGCTGCTCTAGTAGCGTGCGAATTTTGCGTGTTAAAACGGGAGAAGCACCGCCGCTTGCGACCGCAGCAATAAGTGGCGATCGATCAACAATAGCCGGGAAAATAACATTAGATAGTGCAACATTATCAACAACATTGACTGGTACATGCTGCGCATTTGCGATCTTCGCGACCTCGGTGTTTACCGGGGCATTATCGGTGGCGCAAATGACCAGAGTAATATCGTTAGATATGTCGTCAGCTGCAAAAGCCCGCTCAATTAGCTGGTGAGGCGGGTTACTGAGTAACGCTTTGAGTCCTGGTGCGATATCCGGTGCAATCAAGGTTACTGCAGCCCCTGCTTGTAAGATTAGATCGACCTTGCGCCTGGCAATCTCCCCGCCGCCAATCACCAGTATTCGGCGGCCTTTTAAATCAAAAAAGAGAGGTAGATAGTCCACGGTTAAAAGGTAATTTCAGTAATACCGTTCATATACGACTGCAATACCTGTGGTACACGTACAGAGCCATCAGCTTGTTGGTAATTTTCGAGCACAGCAACAAGGGTCCGGCCCACAGCGAGACCCGAGCCGTTGAGTGTATGTAGTAGCTCTGGTTTGCCTGTTTCAGGATTGCGCCATCTTGCTTGTAAACGTCTAGCCTGAAAATCCCGGAAATTACTGCAAGATGAAATTTCACGATAAGTATTTTGACTGGGTAACCATACTTCAAGGTCATAGGTTTTAGCCGCGGAGAAACCAAGATCACCACCACAGAGGATGACGACCCTGTAGGGTAGATCTAACATCTTAAGAATATTCTCAGCGTGACCAGTTAACTGTTCATGAGCCTCATCTGACTCATCAGGGCGAACCATATGCACCATTTCAACCTTCTCAAACTGGTGCTGGCGAATCATGCCCTTTGTATCCTTACCATAGCTGCCCGCTTCACTACGAAAACAAGGGGTCTGGCAGACAAACCTGAGCGGCATATCTTCATCAGCGACAATTTCATCCCGCACTATGTTGGTCACAGGTACTTCGGCGGTGGGAATTAAATAGTAGTTGCGGTCATCATTTAGCTTAAAGAGGTCTTCTTCAAACTTGGGCAATTGGCCGGTTCCAAAGAGTGAATCCGTGTTGACGATATACGGCACATAGACTTCTTGATATCCATGTTCCCGGGTATGTACGTCGAGCATAAATTGGCCAAGGGCGCGATGCATTGCCGCCAGTGGACCGCGCATGGTGACAAAGCGTGAACCAGTGATTTTCGAAGCTGTATCAAAATCGAGCTTCGGGCTACCCTCCGCCAGGTCCACATGATCTTTTGGTTCAAAGTCGAATACCGGAATATCACCCCAGCGTCGCACCTCGACATTATCGTCTTCACTGGTACCTACGGGTACCGCAGCGTCAGGAATATTGGGTATGGCGGACAAGATATCGCTAAGCTGTTGCTGGATAGCATCAAGTTTTGATTTTGCCGCGTCGAGTTGTTCTCCTAGATTACCAACCGCTTCTAACAGTGGCGCGATATCCTCACCTTTGGCCTTCGCCTGGCCGATACTCTTCGAGCGAGTATTGCGCTCCGATTGTAAGGCTTCAGTTTCCACTTGAAGGGACTTACGCTGCTCCTCAAGTTGGTTAATGGCATCGGTGTCGAGCACAAAGCCGCGAATTTTTAACTTCTCAGCTATGCCGTCTAGATCATTTCGAATAAGTTTTTGGTCTAACATGTAGAGGTGCTATATCGTCACTAAAAAGGGGCGCAATATTACACTAAAAGCGAGCTAGCTGGTTAATTGGCGGCAAATAAAGACGCCAATCATCAGAGCCAGAATACTCAGCACGACGCTGCCAATGACATAGCTTGCAGCCGCGATCAATCGTCCCTCCTCCATTAAGCCAAGGGCTTGCATGGAAAACGTCGAAAATGTTGTAAATGCACCTAGAAATCCAACCATGAGTGCGGATCGCCAGACCGCCGGTAAGTGCCCTTCTTCAACAAGAAATACGAATAATACGCCCATCAGAAAAGAACCAAGAATATTGATGAACAGGATGCCATAGGGAAAATCAGTGCCGAATACCTCGCCGATAGTATTTCCGAGTGAAAAGCGGGCCACGGCACCGAGTGCACCACCGACTGCTATCGCTAATAACTCCATGAACTATCCCCTACTTCTTATATCGCTGAAAGTCGCTTGCCGCGTTTTTCGCTCGTAGTGCTGCCAACTTCTCCGAGATCTTCAGTTCCAGCCCGCGAGCGACTGGTTGATAATACTCCTGCGCTTTTAGAGCCTCAGGAAAATAGTTTTCACCAGCAACAAAACCATCATCGAAATCATGGGCATACTGATAGCTATCACCATATCCCATATGCTTCATCATTTGAGTAGGCGCATTGCGGATGTGCATAGGTACGTCATGAGACGCATCCCCTGCTGCATCTGCCAAAGCGGCACCAAAGGCCTTATAAACCGCATTACTTTTTGCTGCGACGGCGGCATAGACAATCGCCTGGGCAATAGCCAGATCGCCTTCTGGGCTGCCTAGCCTTTCCTGGACCTGCCAGGCATTTAGTGCCAGCTCCAGTGCCCTTGGGTCTGCATTGCCAATATCTTCTGTTGCCATTCTTACTACCCGGCGGGCCACGTACATTGGGTCACACCCGCCATCTAACATTCTTGCATACCAGTAA
>CBDUKY010000051.1:0-11706 GCA_965367925.1 uncultured Pseudomonadales bacterium
CGCCACCTTATTCTCAAGTCGTCCCATGGTCTTTCCCTCAAATCAAAAGCACCAATCCTTACATAGGATATGGGTTGAGGGAAAGTTTGACGTTACTTGCTAAGGCTGCTGCGTTTTGTAAGGTAGCGATAAATGCCAAAACCGCTAATGGATAGCCAACAAATTTCAATGATAAAACTCGATAGATTGAAATCGATAAACAGGGATACACAGATCAAAATTGCACCCACTGCATTCAACAAGGAGTAGCGAATACCCTGCGGGTCAATCTTCTCCGCCTGCAACAGCAGATAAGACAACAAAACACAGGCAACACCCAGATTGCCGACAAAATCATGCCAGTGATATTCGATCATCGGTCTAGCTCCGCAATTTGCCGACCACGTAGTTATAAAACTGCCAATTACATGCCTCTAAATGACTTAAACGACCCGGTACATAGAACTGGCTCTTGAGCCCCTTCCAAACACCTTTGCAAATTGCAATATCCTCAATATGAACTGCACTGGTCAGATCGACTATATTTTTTACAAACTCTGCATTGTGAGCCACTGATTTAGTCACTAGAACATGTAGCTCCAATTCAAAATGATCATAGCGATCAATTCGCATTTGATACCAGAGTGCATAGGGATTCTCTGCATTACGGATCACCGCAAACATCGACATGGGCAATATGCAGCCTGCCCAGAATGGCGCAATTGACTGCACATCAATCGATGGGTTCTCCAGCAGGATATAGTTTCCTTTTACCGTTT
This sequence comes from uncultured Pseudomonadales bacterium, assembly GCA_965367925.1. Taxonomy (GTDB): domain Bacteria; phylum Pseudomonadota; class Gammaproteobacteria; order Pseudomonadales; family Azotimanducaceae; genus JAHRVQ01. Next base: position 759 of record CBDUKY010000051.1, read on the forward strand.
CACCATAGGTACCCTTAGCAGGGAACGCCGGGTTGAGCGTCTCCGGATGTACACCGATATGATGATAAGACTCAAGAAAGTTCTCCACCATAATTTTCCAGTTCCAGGGTGAGTCAAACTTAACGCTGTCTACCCAGACCAAATTCTCAACATCATAAGGGGCAAATCGACCCGCCAATTCACTAAGGGTTGGTGCCAGCGGGCTGGCATCTGGATTTACGTTGAGGAATATCCAACCCTGCCATAATTCCAAATTAACAGGTCTTAATTTTTGACCTTCAGTATTGAACCCTACCGCCTGATCCATCAGTGGCGCACCCCGTAATTTCCCGTCTAGTTCGTAGCTCCACTTATGATAGGGGCAAGTTACCACGCTTGATTCAATATGACCCTTGCCCTGTAAAATTGGGCAGGCCCTGTGCAAACGAATATTCGAGAATGCATGTAGCTCGCCTGACTTATCTCGCACCACCGCAATCTCGTCACCAAAAAAATCATGCACCAGATAGTCGCCAGGATTAGGCAACTGATCCTGGCGCGCAACCGGAAACCATTCAGCACGAAAGATCTTGTCTTTTTCTAGTTCAAATACTGCAGGGTCTATATAGAGATGTGACGGTAGGGTTTCACTCGTGTTTACACTACTTGCTAGTTCTGGTAATTCAATACTCATCAGCAACATCCAGCAATCTAAATTTTATTGGCTTTACCTGATTCTACCTTGTTGCAAGAATTTGGTCTTCTACATCTCGAAGCCTGTCTTTGCCGAAATATATTTCCCCATCGACAAAGAAGGTTGGTGAGCCAAAGGCTCCCATCGCTACTGATCGATTAGTATTTTCAATCAATACTTGTTTCACCTCAGGTAGCGCCATACCAGCAATGATGTCTTCTGCGGGCAGACCTGATTCAACAAGCGCTGCAGAAATAACCTCTAGCTCATCCATCTTCTTAGGTGCTGACCACATATGTCGATACACTTCATCGACATACTCAGGCAAGAAGCCTTGCTGCTGCGCGTAAATTGCACCGCGCATGATCTTCAAGGTGTTTACCGGGAAAAATGGGTTGCTGTTAAAGTCTGTGATGTGGTGTTGCTTTAAGAAACGCTGTGTCTCTATCTGCGTGTAGGCTGGCTTGTTGAGGATACCCTGCTGGGCAACCACCGGAGAAACATTGTTTGTTGCCTTAAACACACCACCAATCAGCACAGGGACATACTGGAACTTCACCCCGGTTCTTTGTTCAATTTCTGGAATAACACGGTGACTAAGATAGGCATTTGGGCTACCAAAATCGAAATGGAATTCTACTTTCATTTTTTTACCTCGAATTTAACGTTCGATAAGGAATGGGGAAGGAATCGATGGCTGTCTACTCTGGTTCCCTAGAACTTCTCAGCAAAGGGTCGCAAGTCCAGCGCAAAGGTCCAGGCATCTCTTGGTTGGTTATGAAGATACCAATAGGTCTCAGCAATTGAAGCCGGATGCATCAGAGTATCTTCTGGCAGATCTTTTGGGTCGCGGCCAGTTGCTGCAATTCTGTCCCGCACCCAGGCAGTGTCTACACCAGCGTCAATCACCAGATGAGCAATATGCAAATTTTTTGGTCCGAGTTCTCTGGCCATACTTTGCGCCAGGGCTAACAAGCCAAATTTGGCGGACGCAAATGCCGCGTAACCACTGCCACCACGTGTACTAGCGGTGGCACCAGTAAAGAAGATTGAGCCTCTGCCACGGGGCAGCATATATTTCGCAGCCTCCCGTCCGGTCAAAAATCCTGAGTAACAGGCCATCTCCCAGACTTTACGAAAAAGTCGGCTGGTCGTTTCAAGGATCGGTGCATTTACGTTACCACCAACGTTGTATAAGACGAATTCGAGGGGTCCATGATCCGCTTCAATTTTTTTGAAAGTCTCTTCGACTGCTGACTCTTCTCGCGCATCCATAGAATAGCCATAGGCTTCACCGCCTTCTGCTTCAATTTCTGCGACTAGCTTCGCCAATTGATCGCCATTTCGCCTTGCCATGCAAACCAGGAAACCTTCCCTGGCAAACTTCTTCGCCACCTCGCTACCAATGTAATCACCGGCTCCAACCACAAATGCAACTGGCTTCATTCTTTAACTCCTATACTTCGGATATCGGTATGTCCTGATGTTGGGACCTGTAGCCAGGACCAGGTGTCGCCATGACCTCCTTCGGTCGTAATTTCCGCCCATCTGCGGCTCTAACACTCATCCGCTGAATGGGTTTTTGTTCCTTGCGGTCAACAAATACCAGGCGTTTGCCTTTCGGGTTGGGCTTGTACTTGTCACCCCAGTGGGTCATTGATAACAGTACTGGCTGCAGCGCCAGCCCCTTTTGGGTCAACCGGTACTCAAAAAAACCTCGCTCGACGGGTGTCTTCTCTAGAATCTCTTCATCTACAAGCCGCTTCAGTCGTTCACTTAACACATTGCGTGCGATGCCAAGGTCCTTTTGGAATTCGTCAAAGCGACGCAAACCCATGAATACATCTCGAATGATAAGGAGCGTCCAATGTTCCCCAATCACCGACAAAGTCTGGGCCAGAGAGCAATTCATGTGATCGAAATTCTTAATTTTCATGCTTGTATTCTATGACACAAGTTTTATTATGCAACTTATCTTTTTTGCATTAATGCAGCGTATGACCGAATAGCGCTTGAAAACAAACTATAGATTGTGTCTATTATTAATCGTATAAAGACAATGCGCCTTTATACGATTGTTATCTTAGAGGACAAATAATGCTTACCCTACATCACGCACCAAATTCACGGGCTGGAAGAATCGTCTGGTTATTGGAAGAACTGGGATTGGAATATGATTTGAATCGCATGGATTTTCATCCGAGTGCACTCAAATCTGCTGATCACCGGGCAAGGCATCCACTGGGTCGTGTGCCGGTGCTGGATGATGATGACATCAGACTTTATGAATCCGGTGCAATCGTTGAATATCTGATCGCCAGACACAGTGATGGCGCATTAAAGCCCGATCAGGCATCACCCTTATTTCCCCAGTACTTACAATGGTTTCATTACTGCGAGGGTATGGTGATGCCACCCGTCAACACGATTGTTGTACAAACCTTGCTACTGCCACCTGAGCGGCAAAGTAAAGAGGCGCTCACACAGGCGCAAAAACTTCTGACCAAATCCCTATTGCCTGTCGATGAGGCCCTGGCAGGTAAAGACTATCTAATCGGTGATTTTTCAGGCGCAGATATTATGCTTGGTCATGCCTGCTACATGAGTAACAGGTTGGGTTGTGTGACTGATGAGATGACGAATTTAAAACGTTACGTGTCTAATATTGAATCAAGAGCAGCTTTTCAAAAAGGGATCAACGCCTGATCTAAACAAGATCAGGCGAGGGTCTGACTATTCACCAGTATTAATTTGTGAATTGTTACGATGTTCTCTCGACATCTGTTCGGCTTTTTCCCGTTGCATCTGGACTTCCTCAACAGTCCGACAGATCTTCATCGACCGATGTGAACCTGTTGGCTTTTCACGCTTGCAAACCAGACCATCCTCGTTAACTACTAATTTTTCTGCACTTGATTTGCTGTTGTCTGAAGTATGTTCGGTACTAATACAGCCTGTCACGGCAAAAAGCATGACCAGGGTTAAAACTCTCATAATGACCTCTTAATTTCTAGCTGGAGCATTGGATGGATCGACCAGATGTGTCGGTTAGGCGAAGTATAATCTATAGCTCAAGGCGAGTGTAAAGCTGATTTCGCCTGATATGTTGATTAAAACCGGTAAAAATTTTGCGCAAAGACCTTAAAACAAGACATTACGAAACTAACCTGACCAGTTAGTGGCAAATTCTGCATCCATCGCAAACTGGTTTCGAATAATGTTAAGTCGGTTTTGCAATCCAGCCATCAAGGATTTAAAAGTTTCCTGACGCACAACTTCTCGCAAGGATGGATCATATTGGGGAAGCCAGTGTTCACGCCAGCCTTCATCTACTCCACGTTGCAAGTAGACCATGGCTCGCTCTGGCTGCCCCTTAATCGCAGCGATCTGAGCGCGGTAGTACCATTCATTTTCCAGGCGATCTCTAACTTCCAGATTATCGATAATCCCAGTAACCTGATCGAGGCGTTTTATTGCAGCGTCCCTCTCGCCGAGGCGCATTTGTATATCGGCAACTGCAAGCGCTACTCTGATTGATAGATCTTTTGTGTATTTGTCTTGTTTTTCAAAACCCAGCTCCTGATCCCTTGCGGCTTCAAAGCGCTCAATAACATCGCTTACCCTGTCCTGATAGTAATCAACCAGCAGCCTGTTATATTCAGCCTCGAGATCCTCTCCCGGATAAGTCTTGATACGCGTCAGCATTTCATTCGTGGTTGCCTCATCTCCTGCCGCAATAAACCTACCGATCCGATACCAATCTACTCGTGCCCTAAATTCAGCTGGCACGTCTGCACTGACCTTTTCAAACCACTCGTCAGATTTTTCAAATTCACCTAGATCCGCATAGAGCTTGGAAATATTAAGACCTATATACGTGTCGGGCATCAATTCATACGAGGTTGTATATTGTCTTACTGCCTCACCTAATTGACCACGTCTACTATTAATGCGGCCAACCAACTCATAGGCTTTCGCATAATAGGGGTCCGCGCGAACGATGGTAGAGAACAATTGCATGGCCTCGGCATCCCGTCTTTGATGCTCATAGATATTGGCAACATTGTAAGCCGCAACAGCCGATCTAGGATCGAGCTTCATAGCCTGCTCATAATAATCAAGCTGTTCATCCGGATCCTCCAATGTATTGGCATACCACATGAACGCCATCGCATAACTTGGATTCAATGACATTGCTTTTCGTAAAGCTTCTTGCGCCTGTTTATTTTTGTCAGGATACAAGCTCAACAGCAACCCTTTGCTCGCCCAACCAATCCCTAACAACGGGTCCAGAGCGAGGGCCTTATCTATCGCGTTACTAGCAGCTTCAGTGCCTGCATTAAAATCCTTATATTTGTAGTTAACCAACAATGTATTGGCATCTGCTAGACCGGTATAGGCAAGCGCGTAATCAGGGTCTTCTGTAATGGCGAGCTTAAAGTGTTCAACCGCAGCATTAAGAGATGCTTCGGTTCTCTTCGCCAGCTCTCGCTGCCCCATACCATAGGCAATAAGTGCCTCTGGATTCGCAGATGCAGTCCTGTTTCGACCTGAACTACCTGCTGCACCAAGCAGCGTTACCTTGAGCTGATTAGCTACCGCGCTTGAGATTTCATCCTGAATTTTAAAGACATCACTAAACTTGCGATCAAATGTTTTTGACCAGAGATGAGCGCCTGTTCTCACACTAATCAACTGGGCAGTGATTCGCACCGTGTTATCAACATCGTTGCGTCGCACGCTGCCCTCGAGGATGGTGCCGACGTTTAGCTCTCGGCCAATTTTCTGCACTGTTTTGTTTACACCACGATAAGCAAATGACGATGTTCGAGCAGCAACTCTCAGCTCCGGGATCCTCGCTAGTACATTAAGAAGCTCTTCCGTTAAACCGTCTGCGAAAAACTGATCCCTGGGTTCTTCACTAAAGGTAACGAAGGGTAATACTGCAATGGACGTGTCCATTGCAGCCTGGGCTGGCGGTGATACCGTCTTATGCTCGACCAGTGCAGGATTTGTTGGATTGTCCTCATCAATATTGACCTGAATGATGAACAATCCAGCTACTAACAAACCGAGCAAGGCAACAAGCGCGAGCTCGGCCTTTGAGCCCAACAATGGTTTCGAGGCGTGAGCATCTGTCGTTTCCGCTCCATCCAGATGGATTCCATCCCTGTCGAGATCAAAAATCCAGGATAAGATCAGCGCAAATGGTAAACCACCAAAAAAAGCAATCACCAGATAACGCATCATCGAATCCGGCAGGTTCAGCGCCGGAGAAAGAATATCCACTAGCTGAATAATTGGCCAAAAGACGATGACATACAGGGTCGCGACGCGAATGACGCGACGCCGCTTTAGCTCCTCATAAAATGCTGTTAATGAACCTGATTTCATTCGATCTCAATATCACCGGAAACGGTTCTCATCGTGACGTCAGCCTCACCGTTGCCCAGCGTGCCGTTAAGTTTTTTCGCACCATAACGCTGGCGGTATTTATCGTCGGTTAGATCATTATCAATATCACCGGACTGGCTACTTAATTGGAATCGTAGGTTCTTAGCGCCGCTAATTCCTAATTTCACATCACCACTGATACTGACGAGTTCTACATAGGCAGCTGATGCAAGGATTGCGCTAACCTCTATGTCACCACTGACACTGTTTCCGCGAAGTGCTGTGATTTCCGATAACTCGAGGGACAATTGACCTGACACAGACTCTGCGCTTAGTTCACCGGCATGCTTTTCGACTTCAACTTCCCCACTTGACGTCTGCAACTGCAGTGTCCCCATGGTAGCTTCCGTTTCGATATCACCGCTCACTGAATTAACAACTAAACGCGCTTTGCTGTCTTGAATGTGTACATCACCGCTGACGGTTTTCACGATCATGCCACCAAGGACATTGCGTATTTCTACCTCACTCGACACGGCATTTACGACAAGCCGACTATGCTGAGGGATACGAATTAGCAAATCTGACCCATCCCCCCAGCTAACCCGGGACGGCATTTTTACTTCAATCAACGTTTTTCCGTCTTCCACTAGAAAGACCAATTCTTCAGCCAGGTCGTCCAGTTCTCCGGTAACTGCAACAATATCTTGATCCCAGCCCTCAATCCTTAGCTCACCTCGCTGACCAATCACCTTTACCAGCCCATCCCCTGATGCAGGTTCACTGAGGTCAAGCCGATCGCCAGCAGCCACCATGCTGGAGACAGAGAATAATATGAGTAATATCAGTAGTTTAGCCATATGTAGCGTTCATATACTGTGGTTCTGTCTTTAGACGATACTTTCTAGCCATTGGTTTAGTCGCAGGGAGCCAATGAATCCAACAGGTCTCGAAGCTTTGCCTCGTTCGCTTCATGGAGAAACGCTCCTCCAATAACTTTGACATTAGGCCCCCTTGGACAATGGCCAAGACAAATCCCTCGCTGCACAGTCACATTCAGTTGTCGCTGTTCGATTTCTGCCGTGAGATATGCCAACAATGCCTCGCTACCTCGATAGGCACAGGATGGCTGGCCTGAAAAGGGCCGAAAGTTGGTACAAACAATCAGTTTTGTTGTTGCCATTTCAAGCCCTGACCGGGTGCTATTGCTTGATAATCAGCTTATCGCAGTTCAGGCCCTGCTGCTTGCAACCTTCCTGATAGGCCGTCAGCACGCTCTGGGCATCGGTCACGCCGATGACATTATTGTTTTCATCAACATTAACATTCGCCCCATAAATGGAGAACCAGATGTCCGTGGTCACGTCGATCTCGTCACTCACCATCAAGGTATGAACTGAATGCGCCGGCTCGTAAAGATATGAGCCGCGGGTATTCTGGTACTCAGGATACTCCTTATAGAACCAGCAACCTTCAAAGGTTACCGCAAATACCGGGCCTGTATGGTAGTGCTTATTCACCTGATAGCCAGGTGGGAATCTGGTTCGCACGACCCAGAGCCCCTGATTCAGGTCAACTTGCAATAGTTGTAATTCACTCCCATCCGGCGCTGCCAGAAACGGTAGATCTGACTCACCGATGTGTATGGCCTCAGTAAGCCCATGGGCTGGCACCATGCCGCCCTTACCCTGATTACCTGCTTCTGCAATGATATCTGCCAAGGTCATTTCCTCTTTTAAAAGAAAGTATTGTGACGACTTTGCCGCCAAGCGCAACTTGCCACCGTTTTCCTATTCAAGGTAACCTGCAAGACAAGTTATCTGACGCTACCAATCAAGGCTACCACTATGACCTATGCACCCAACGATCGACCCTTCTATGACGCTGATAGTCATATTATGGAACTGCCAAATTTTTTAACTGCCTATGCAGATCCCAAGATCCGCGATGAGATTCCAGAAGTTAGTTACAGCGCTTCCCTGGTCACCGACGATGAAGTCAAGGTGATTATGGACCAGGGTGGAAGACATAGCCCCGAACACATTCAGCAGATGGTAGACCTTGGGGACGAGCTGATTGCCAAATCCAAAGAAATTCAAGCCCTGGGCGCATTTGACAAGTCCGACAGAAAAACAGCAATGGATATGCTCGGGTTTAAAAAGCAACTGGTGTTCGCCACTCACAGCGTCGCCTTTCCTTTTCATCCTAGTTCCAAAAAACCCTGGCATCTGCGCTATGGTGCAACCAGAGCACACAACCGGCATATGGCAGACTTTTGTAGTGACGATTCAAGGTTGATGGGTGTAGGTATTGTGCCGCTGGACAATCCAGCGATGGCTATCGAAGAAGCGAAGTGGGCAATCGACGCTGGTCTTGAAGCCATCTGGGTACCTCATAGAGCGCCGCTGGAAATATCTCCGGGCCATGTTGATCTCGAACCCTTCTGGCAATTACTCGCGGAATCAGGCACACCCTTCTTGCTTCATGTGGGTGGCTCACCCTTACAGGCTTTAAAAGCCTGGAGCAATAACGGCCGAGCGCCAGTGAAAGACTGGATGGGTGGTGGTGAAAATGTGCGAACGAAAGATGCAACAGTCATGCATCAGACCCCTGAAACCTTTATTAGTATGCTAATGATGGATGGGGTTTTTCATCGTAATCCAAAACTACGTGGCGCCGCTGTTGAGCTTGGCGCTGGCTGGGTACCTGAGCTTTTAAGACGGCTTGACTGGGTCGCAAAAATTTACGGTCGGGTTGATGAATCTGTCCGATTTGAACGCTCACCCTCACAACAATTGACTGAACAAATGGGATTCACACCCTTCCCACATGAGGACGTGGCAAATCTGATCCAACAATCAAACCCGGATTTATATTTATTCTCCAGCGACTATCCTCATGTCGAGGGAGGCCGGGATCCGATCGGCAAATTCTCAACGAACCTTTCGACAGAATCCGAGCCACACAAGGAAAAATTCTTTAGTGAAAATTTCCTCCGGTTATTCCCAGAGGCGCGGGTTTCAGGCTAGCCGAGTAAAGCCTCACAGCCACTGCCAGCAACAATTTTCCGCACGGAAGATTGTTGCCCGGCATCTAGCCTCGCAAATTCTTCCTGAATCCATTGCAGGCATTTAGCTTGATAAGGAAAGGCAGGCTGCTGCCAGGGTTTGTTATCAATTTCCGTCGTGAAGGTCTTTTCACCCGCAGCAATGGCTTTGGCGTTCGCAAACAGGAAGGGCACATAGACGCGGCCTACTTCCGCTAGTATGCCAGAGAGATTTTCAGCCAATGTAGCCTCATTTGCCCAGTCGTTTTCTTCTGCTGCCAGGCCACTAAGGTCTTCCATAACATCAGTCCAGGCATAGACTCTTGGTGCCTTTTCAAGACACAACTTCATAGGTGTCGGGTCAAATCCGGCCAGTTGAGTGAGTTGACCAAAAAATCCGAAGTCCGCAGACCCCGGACGACTACCTAGCAAAAATGGACTACGTTGTAATAGCTCATCGAGAATGCCAAGAATGCGCTGATAACTTTCCTCAATCACAGCCGCGGTTACGTCATTGGAGCCAACAACATAAAGCCTGGAAATTTGTCTTTCGCGAATATAAGCCGCGGTCTTTTCATGTTTCTCAGGTGACATCTGATAGTCACGCCAGAGTGGCAGAATCGTTCCACCTTGCTCTATGTCTGGCGCATAGTACCAGCGATAGTGAAACATCGCTTTCGTTAGCCATTCGTCAGCAAAGTCCTCTAATAAATAATTAACAAACCCCACAACAGGATTGTCAGGTAGTACCGAGCGCCCTGGAAACGCTTTTTCTAAGCGACGAATTATTGGTGTTGAATCAACAACGGCCTCGACACCATCACCTTTCGGGAAATAAAAGGTGGGTAACAAATTCACCTTCGGCTCAGGATAGCCAGTTGGCACCATCTCCTCGCCCACTAGAAATTCATAGGGAATGCGCCTGTATCGCAGGACAGCTAACATTTTACGGGTATATGGTGACCCAGGTGCACCTTTCAATTGAATGGCTGACATTAGCTAATCCCTCCTTTAGTAAAACCTTCTATGCCCTGAAATGATAAATCTTTAGTGCTCTTTCCGGATACCGATCTTCGAATTCTTCACTGGCAGGAAATTCACCGAGCAACCTCACTTTAGGCTGGTAACGTTGCATCAGGTTCGGTAGATAGTCCATGCCTAAATAAGGACTATTCACCGTCGCAATAATGTCCGCTCCAGGGGCGTACAACCTGTTAAGTTTTTTTAGGATCGCCGGATAATCTTTTTCAGCGTCAAAACTACCTACCTGCCGCGTTGGTGGATCAATGATAATTTTGTCGTAGGGTCCAAATTGTTGAATCCTGCCCCAGGACTTAAAAAGATTATGTGGGATAGACTTCACACTCCGGGGATCATGGTGATTGAGCTCGTGGTTTCGCTTACCCCAGTTGATCGACGGCTTGCTCATATCCACACTGACAACCTGCCTCGCACCACCATGCAATGCAGCAACTGACAAGGAACAGGTATATGAAAATAGATTAAGCAGATTTTTCCCTGCCGAGTAGTCCAGCAGCCAACGGCGGAGTGGCCGCATATCCAAAAAGAGACCAGCATTTTGCCTCACCCCTGGTTGGACTTCATATTTCACGCCATGCTCTTCGACCACTGTTGTCTCTATCGGCTCGCCCCAGATACATTCCGAATCCGCCCCTTTACTTGATCGTTTTTGATAAACAACAGAATTGATCTGACCAGACTTGTCTGCACCAAGAATAAGCTTTAGAAGCTCATCAATGGCCTCAATATCACTATAGCCAGTGATCAGTAGCACAGGTGGATACCAATCAACGTTAATATGCTCAAGTCCATCA
>CBDUKY010000052.1:0-11696 GCA_965367925.1 uncultured Pseudomonadales bacterium
GGCTTAAAATGCGGTGCCATACTGGTTTTGCGCTCATCCAGACTTGCTTGCAGAGATTGGCTCATAATGTTCAGAAGTTGTCATATCAGGCTATATAAGGCCGAATTCTAGCATGTCGGCAGGCTATTTCGGCAGAGTAAGTGTGATAGCATACGGCGGATTTTCACTGAGAGGTTTACCACTTGGAGTTTTTGTTTGAATACGGCTTGTTTTTAGCCAAGACCGTCACATTTCTGTTGGCGATAATTATTGTTATCACGGTGGTAATTGCTCTGGGATCAAAGAATCGACGGCCAGATCAAGGTCACATTGACGTTCAGAATATCAACGACAGGCTTAAGAATGTCAGCCGCAACCTGCGACAATTTATCCTCAATGATGAAGCCTGGAAGCAAGAAGCCAAGGCCGAAAAGAAGCGTCAAAAGCAGGAAGCCAAAGCACAGAAGAAGTCTGCCAATCCAAAAAATGCGGCTTCCGCTGAAGTCGCAAGAAAACCGCGTGTCTATGTGGTTGACTTCGAAGGGGACGTACAGGCATCAGCGGTTAGTCAACTCCGTGAGGAGGTCACTGCAATTCTATCTGTGGCTGAACCTGTCGATGAGGTGGTTATCCGACTAGAAAGTCCTGGCGGCATGGTTCACAGCTATGGCCTCGCAGCCTCACAACTAAGCAGAATTGTTAGCAAAAACGTTAAACTGACTGTCGCGGTAGACAAGGTGGCTGCAAGCGGTGGTTATATGATGGCCTGTATTGCCGACAACATCATTGCTGCACCATTTGCCTTGCTAGGTTCCATTGGTGTGGTTGCCCAGATTCCAAACTTTCATCGATTCCTACAAGGCAAAGATATCGATGTTGAGGTGCTCACAGCAGGTGAATTTAAACGCACGATGACGATGTTTGGTGAAAACACAGAAAAAGGCCGTGAGAAGTTTATGGCTGAACTAGAAGACGTCCATCAATTATTTAAGGAATATGTGTCAGAAAACCGTCCCATTGTTAATACCGATGAAGTTGCCACTGGTGAGGCCTGGTATGGCAAACGTGCGCTTGAACATAAGCTTGTCGATGCATTGCAAACCAGTGATGAATACCTTGTTCAGCGCTGCGATGAAGCAGATGTATTTAAAGTGAAGTATGTCGAAGACCGAAATCGGGTTGATAAGATCCTTGATCGAATGACGGCAATACTGATGCGTATTACTGGTAAGCAGGATCTAGAGTACAAGGGTCCCTTTACCTTTTAGTTACATAAGTTAACCACAGCATAAGAGAGAAAAACCATGACTTCATTTCAGGCTTTTTGGGTTGAGAAATCTGATACCGGAACTACCCATTCTGTGATAACTCGCTCAACTGATGACCTGCCTGAAGGCGATGTGCTAATCAAGGTTGCTTATTCTTCTGTTAATTACAAAGACGCCATGTCCGCCAGAGGACTGCCTGGGGTTACTCGTAACTATCCTCATACACCAGGTATTGATGCTGCAGGTACAGTTGTTGAATCTACTGACAGTAACTTTAAGGCGGGTGATGAAGTTATTTGTATTGGCTTTGACCTGGGGATGAATACAGCTGGCGGTTACGGTGAATATATTCGGGTACCAGCCAATTGGATCACGCCGCTGCCTGCTGGTCTAACATTAAAAGACAGCATGGTGATTGGTACCGCTGGTTTTACCGCAGCGCTTTGTATCGAGAAGATAGAAACGATGGGTGCAAAACCCAGTGATGGTCCAGTACTGGTGACTGGCGCTACAGGTGGTGTGGGTAGTGTTGCTGTCATGTTACTAGCGAAGTTAGGTTATGAGGTGGTTGCTAGCAGTGGTAAAGCTGACAAGGCAGAATTTTTGAAGTCTATCGGTGCTTCAAAGGTGATTGGCCGGGATGAATTAAGTGAGGAAAATAAGCGTCCCATGCTGACACCCCAGTGGGCACATTGTGTTGACTGTGTTGGCGGGGAAATCCTCTCCAACGTGATCAAGTCACTCCACCCACTTGGCAGTGTCGCAATTTGTGGTCTGGTCGCTTCACCAGCTTTCTCTACCACGGTATTGCCGTTTATTTTGCGTGGCGTCAATGTGCTTGGTGTGGATTCAGTTGAGATTCCTATAGATTATAAAACTCGCGTCTGGGGCCGGTTAGCTACTGACTGGCAGTTAGATGGGCTTGCACCACTGACAACAGAAATTGGCCTAGCTGAGCTATCAGCGACAGTAGATTCTTTACTCGCAGGTCAGGCGTCTGGTCGCACACTGGTCGTGCATCAATCCTAGCTAGCGACTAGTCCCGGCGAAGTTTGTCTGTGACAGCAATCGGTGTTGGGAATTTGAATACCACGAGATAGGACGACAGTAAGAAAGTGATGATGGCCGTTGCCTGAATCACGTGTGAGGCATCTTGACTGATGATTGCCTGGCTACTGGCGATAAAGGCAATCAGCAGCGAGAACTCACTGATCTGACCCAGGCGAAAACCAATTTCCCAACCCTTTTCACTGCTCTCGCTAATTCTCGATAGCAGCAGCTTAAAGATTAGCGGCTTGCCCGCAAGTACAACCAGGGCAATGACTGTGGCAGGTATGGCAACACTTGCGAGCAGATCTAACTTGAACTCTGCGCCGATGGAAAAGAAAAACAAGACCAGGAAAAAGTCACGCAGCGGCTTCAGATGATTGGCGATATAAAGCGCAATAGGGCTGGTCGCGATAGAGACACCCGCAATGAAGGCGCCAATCTCATGAGACAAGCCAACATAGGTTGCCGCTTCCGATAGTCCAAGGCACCAACCAATGGCGACCAGAAAGATGTATTCATGGAAGGCATCGAACTTTTCTAGCAACTTTAACAGCACGAATTTCACGAACAGCATGGCGGCAGCGATGATTAAGGGCAGGGCAACAACCACGCTCAATAGTTTTGTGATGGTGTCATTGGTGCTGCTATCCGGACCACCGCCAGTCAGTAGTAAAAGGATAATAATGGCGACCATGTCCTGGATCAGCAGCAGACTAATCACTAGTTCGCCTGTCCGACGATGATGTAGAACTGTTGTGGGTAAAAGTTTGATGCCGATAATGGTACTGGAAAACATCAATGCCATGCCGATCACTGCTGCTTCCACATAGCTGTATCCAAATACCAGGCCCAGACCAAAGCCCGCAGCAAAAAATATTAAACAACTGCTGATGCCCACAAATAGTGCGTCTTTAAGCATGTTGTTTAGCTTGGATGGCTGCATATCCAGGCCGAGCAGGAACAGCAAAAAGATAATACCGATTTCAGCAACCCCACGGATCAATGTTGGGTCGCTAATAAGAGAAGTAGCAGATGGGCCTAGAATGACACCAATAGCGATGTAGGCGACGATAAGCGGTTGCCGTGTGTAAAGGGCAATAGTTGCCAACACCGCAGCTGAGGTGAAGATAAGTACAAATGAAGTGAGTAGCGTCGCATCCATCCGGCTATATTAGCATAGCCGGTTGATATCAATTTGGGGAGTGACGACGACTATGACTGTCGCTGCCTGAATAGCGGCTCTGGTTTTGCGATGCTTGCCTGATAGTTATAGGTGAAGGCATTGAGTGCATCTAGACAGCGTTCAATATCCTGACCTTCCGCGAGTTCAAAAGCATTGAAACCACAATGAACCATCTGGCTCAGTTGATCCCGTCGTACATCACCAATAGCACGAACCTCACCTTCATAGCCTAATTTGCGGCGAAGGATGTTAGCACTGGAATAGGCGCGGCCATCCGAAAAGGCAGGGAAGTTCAACGCAACAATTGGTAAACTGTTAGCAAATGGAGCGATATCTTCAATCTCCTCACCAGCATCTAACCAGACGCCTATGTCATTTCTGCCAACAAGTGCTGCCTGATGCTCAAGATAAAATGCGAGCGGGAGAATGGCATTGCTCTCCTCAAGGCTAGCATTTTCTGCATCCACAACCTTAAAGTCTGTCTCTGTTATGGAGTGGTCTTTGATTATCTGAGTCATTAAGATCCTGCCTGCGCGTATACTTTCTCTTTGAAAGGCTTAATGCCAATTCGGTTAAAGGTTTCAACAAACTGTTCGCCATCTTCACGTTGCTCGACATAAAGGCTAACGATCTTGTCGACAACATCTGGGATTTCATTTCTAGCAAAGGATGGTCCAAGAATCTGTGCGAGTGCTGCCTTGGAATAGGCTGATCCACCCACTGAGACCTGATAAAACTCGTCACCCTTCTTATCGACTCCGAGAATGCCGATATTACCCACGTGGTGGTGACCACAGGCATTCATACAGCCTGAGATGTTGATATCAAGGTCGCCAAGGTCATGCAGGTAATCTAGATCATCAAAGCGGCGTTGAATCGCCTCTGCAACTGGAATGGACTTGGCGTTTGCCAGGGAGCAATAGTCGCCACCTGGGCAACAGATAATATCAGTTAGAAGTCCAAGATTAGGTGATGCAAGGTCTGCCTGACAAAGGGCTTTCCATAGCTCATACACATCCTGCTTGCGTACATCGGCAAGGGTAACGTTCTGTTCGTGGGTGACACGAACTTCACCAAAGCTATATTTGTCCGCGAGGTCTGCAATGGTTTCCAACTGTTCCGCTGTGACGTCACCAGGCGCAATGCCTGTTTCCTTCATAGCGAGGTTAACAATCGCGTAGCCGGATTCCTGATGGGCCTTCACGTTTCTGCTGACCCACATTTTAAAGGCAAAGTCAGAAGCCACGGCATCATTGTAAGCAGGGCAGTCGTCATCAAGCTTTTCGTAAGCTGGTCGCGTAAAGAATGACTTCGCACGTTCGATTTCGGCAGTGGTCAGTGTTTCTGGCCCATCTTTCAGGCTTGCCCATTCAGCCTCAACCTTCTCGGCAAAGACTTCTGGGGTCATGGCGCGAACGAGGATTTTAATCCGGGCTTTAAATTTGTTATCCCGTCGTCCATAGCGGTTATAGACACGCAGTATGGCTTCAAGGTAGGTCAGCAGGTGTTCTTTCTCAAGATACTCACGGATGACTGGTGCAAGTACTGGTGTTCGACCAAGACCACCGCCGGCTAATATCTGGAAGCCAACTACGCCATCTTTTTCAACCATCCGAACGCCAATATCGTGAACCTGAACGGCTGCCCGGTCTTCTCTGGCACCAGTGACGGCAATTTTGAACTTACGAGGCAACCAGTTGAATTCAGGGTGAAAGGTAGACCACTGGCGAATAAGCTCGGCCCATGGGCGGCTATCTTCAATTTCGTCCTTGGCAACACCCGCGTACTGATCGCTTGTGGTATTTCGAATGCAGTTACCGCTAGTCTGGATGGCGTGCATTTGAACACTGGCCAACTCAGCGAGAATATCCGGTACTTCTTCTAGTTTGGGCCAGTTGAGCTGGACATTTTGCCGGGTAGTGAAATGGGCATAACCCTTATCAAAATGGCGAGTGATATAAGCGAGTTTTCGTAGTTGTGTGCTAGACAACAGTCCGTAGGGGACTGCGATACGTAACATTGGTGCCAGGCGTTGAATATAGAGGCCATTACGTAACCGAAGATGGAGGAACTCCTCATCGCTTAGTTCGCCACTTAAAAACCGTTCAGTCTGGTCTCGATATTGTGCGACTCTTTCATCGACCATCTTCTGGTCATATTCATCATAGATATACATAAAGTGCGTTACGCTTACGTCAGTTTCAATATTGGGTGATTCGAATTGGCCGTTTGTACGACTGTGTCAAAATCTGTTGTCCATCACGGCTTGATGCACCTGCTAGCGGGGCATAAAACTCAGGCCGAAATTTAGCAGCTCTACCCGGGCGGCAGAACTACTTATTTTCTATAACAATAGAAGCAGGAAATATATCCTCATCCCCCGGGGGACTGAGTCTATACCGTTGTTCACGGGTCGCTGAGGGCCGCAAGCATATCAAATTTCCTGATGATTCGCTGGTCTGTTTTGTTCCAAGTTCAGCATCAGGAACGTATAATCCCCGCATTCAAATAATGAGGTAACGAGCCATGAGCGATACGCCAGAAAACGAAGTAGTAGAAAGTCACGATTCCAATGATGGACTAGTAGATGCACTCTCTGTCGTCGTACTAATCGGGATTGCTGTTTTTACTGCTGTTTATTGGATAGCGCACCAGTAATAGGCCTATGCCCAGCCCTGGCGCCAGCAAGGCGCTAGGGTAGTACGAGCGTCACGATCCCCACGATCGACATGATAAATACCACCGTAAAAACAATCCCACCTATGATGTAAACCATCGGGTTACCACCGGCGAAGTCACGTTGGCGGTTTTCTTCTGTTTGAACCCCAAAAGCCGCTGAAACCACACTTGCAACTATCTGAAACAGTGTTGGTGGCTTGGGTGGTGTTGAATTAGGGTCAGAATTTGGCATCTTGTTCATCCATTAGCGCGACAGGGTCAACTGGCTAGATTGACCCCTGTGGAAAGTGAATTCAGTTTAACAGATTAGCGCGCCGGAATTTTATGCCAACAGCGCCTTTTTCGCATCAATCTCCTGCTGAATTTCTCTTAACCGCTTCTCTGTCAATGGATAACTCCAGAGTAACGGCATGGCAACGAACTTAAACAGTGCTGGAATGACCGAGTAGAGGCAGGCCAACATGAGCAGCGTAAATTCTGTATTGGTGGTATTCATTGGGTCAGCCAGGGAATCAAAACCAAACCAGACTGCCAGGGATGTACCAATCGTGATACCAAGTGCATAGGTAAGTTTTCGTACCATGGACCAGATAGAGAAGTAGGCACCGGCCTTTTGTTCGCCTGTCTGGGCAGTATCAAGATCCACAACATCTGCAGCCATGGCGGCAGGTAGCGCAGCCAGGGCGCCAATAGATGAGCCCTTTAAGCACATAATAATGATAAAGAACAAGAACTTACCTGTGTCTATTCCCTCAAAGTGTGTAATCACGCTTTGATAACTGGCTTCCGGTAAAAAGGACAGAATGACGGGTATAGCGAAGGCATCGAACCAGTCGTTTGGTGCAATGGCTATAAGTGGAATCCAACAGGACCAGAATGCATACCAGCCAATGGCGACCATGGTTGCTCTGTGTTTGCCGATTTTTCTCGACAGGGCAAACCAGATGGGAATCGCGACAATTTGTGAGACGAAATAGGGCGCAAGATACAAGCCGTAGAGCTCGCCTGCGAGTAGCACGTGCTTGACGAAAAAGTACGACAAACTATTGGTCATGGCGGCCCCAACTGACGAGAAGGCGAAGATAATAATCAGCCTGACATAGGGACCATTACTCATAACAACCTTAAGGCTGTCTTTGATGGGCACCTTCTTCTGAGGAGCGATGACTGGATATTCAGGGACAATGATCAAGGCGTTGATGACCAGAATTGGCATCACAATGCACATGGCGACCGCGAGAAAATACACCGCGTCTGTTGGTTTTGTGTAGCCAAGGAACAGAATAACCGCAGGTGTGAAGGCGGAAAGCAGCGAACCCGCGACGGTGAATCCCTCGCGCCAGCTGGTTACCAGGGTTCGTTCATTGTAATTTCGAGATAATTCCGCCCCCCAGGCGATATAGGGTAGATCCTTAATCGTCGAGCCCAGATAAACGAGGGCGACCATCGCAAATAAATAGGGGTAGCCGTTATTAAACTCGAATCCGAGGAAACTTACCTCGCTGAATTCTATTGGCGGTACAAAAAGCAGCCAGATACCCAGGGCATAAATCGGCGTACCAAAGAGGATAAAGGGTTTTCGGCGACCCCATCGGGTGCGAATTTTATCTGACAAAAAACCAATAATGGGGTCAGTAATGACATCGGTAAAACGCGACAGGGTGATAATCAGGCCCACCATGCCAAGGGCTAGGCCAAAGCCATCGGAATCTGCGTAAATAGCAGGCAGATAGACGGCCATTGGCAAGCCCACAAGTGCAAGTGGCGTTGCAGGTGCAGAGTAGGATGCTAAAACCAGCTTGCTGAGTGGCTTTTCTTCTTGCTTCGCCGGTTCAGCTGTTCCATTGGATACAGTTGCGTCAGTCATACATTTCCCCTTTCAGGGAAATCTACCTGCACCACAATCAAATTGCCACCTTGCGATGCGCAATCAGTAATGCTAATTAGTTTTGGTGATATTGACGCTTAAGTTTGCTTATAGCCTAGTTGTAATTCAGCACAGGTCTTAACCATCGCTCGATCTCTTCGATGCTCTGACCTTTCCGTTGCGCATAACTTT
Organism: uncultured Pseudomonadales bacterium; assembly: GCA_965367925.1. GTDB lineage: Bacteria > Pseudomonadota > Gammaproteobacteria > Pseudomonadales > Azotimanducaceae > JAHRVQ01. The sequence goes on from CBDUKY010000052.1 coordinate 8,219, forward strand.
CTACCTGATCCTTATCGATTTTCCCGAGCCCAAAGTATTGTGACTCTGGATGGGAAAAATAAAAGCCACTGACTGCGGCGGCAGGTGACATGGCGTAGTGTTCGGTTAGCTCAACGGAGATATTTTGCCGTGCATCTAACAACCTAAATAGTGTGCCTTTCTCGGTGTGATCCGGGCAGGCTGGGTAGCCAGGTGCTGGCCGGATACCGGGATATTCTTCCTTAATCAGTTCAGCGTTAGATAAGGCTTCATCGTTGTTGTAACCCCAGAATTCTTTTCTGACTCGCTCATGCATTCTCTCGGCCAGTGCTTCTGCGAGTCGGTCTGCAATTGCTTTGAGAAGGATCGAGTTGTAGTCATCATTTTCAGCCTCGAACTTGGCGGCCAGTGCCTCAACACCATGACCCGCGCTAACCACAAAGCCGCCAATATAGTCTTCGATGCCTGTGGATTGTGGGGCGATGAAATCAGTCAGGCTAAAGTTTGGTTTTTCATTTGGCTTGTCAGTTTGCTGACGCAAATGGAATAGCCGTTCAAAAACCACCTTACGCTCATCATCCTCGAATAAAAGAATATCCTCGTGATTGATGCTATTCGCACGCCAGAAGCCGATCATCGCATTGGCTTTAATCAGTTTATTATCGATGATGTTTTTCAGCATTGCCTGGGCATCGTTAAAGAGGTTCGTTGCAGCTTCGCCGACAACCTTATCTTCAAGGATCTTCGGATATTTACCGGCCAACTCCCAGGTAATAAAGAATGGTGTCCAGTCGATATAGTCCACCAGTTCCTCGATGGGGTAGTCATCAAATACTCTGGTGCCGAGGAAGGTAGGTTTCGTCGGGGTATATCCCTCCCAGTTAATGGCTGGTCGATTAGCAACGGCATCGGAATAGCGCAGGGTATTACCCTTGGGTCGACGGTTTTTGTTTCGTTCTCGAATCTTGTCGTATTCCACTCGCAAATCAGCACAGAACTCAGGCTTGAGCTCATCACTCATCAGCTTGGTCGCGACACCCACGGCCCGTGACGCATCAGCAACGTAAACTGTCGCTTCGGATGGATAGCAGGGTTCTATTTTCACAGAGGTATGTGCTTTAGATGTCGTTGCGCCACCAATCAATAGTGGTAGCTTGATGCCTTGTCGCTCCATTTCCGAGGCAACATGGACCATTTCATCCAGAGAAGGGGTGATCAGACCACTTAAGCCAATCATGTCCACCTTGTTTTCGATGGCCGCTTTAATGATCTTATCGGTGGGCACCATGACGCCAAGGTCAATGACCTCGTAGTTATTACACTGGAGCACAACGCCAACAATATTCTTACCAATATCGTGTACGTCACCCTTTACCGTCGCCATCAAGATCTTACCTTTGGGCTTTGAGAATTCATCCTTCTCTGCCTCAATATAAGGGATCAGATGCGCCACAGCCTGCTTCATAACCCTGGCACTTTTAACAACCTGGGGTAGGAACATTTTACCGGCACCGAACAGGTCGCCGACCCGGGTCATCCCTTCCATGAGTGGCCCTTCAATGACATCGATAGGGCGGGTGGCTGCAAGTCTTGCTTCTTCTGTGTCTTCAAGAATAAAGGCATTAATACCCTTCACTAGTGCATGGGCGAGTCGTTCGGTGACATCTGCTTCACGCCAGCTCAGGTCCTCTGCTTTACCTGCGGATTTGCCACCTGTGTATTTTGTTGCGAGTTCAAGCAGGGCATCGGTATTACCGGAACCGCGATTGAGAATCACATCTTCAATCTTGTCTCGGAGCTCTAGCGGTATCTCTTCATAGATCGCCAACTGGCCAGCGTTAACAATCCCCATGGTCAAGCCAGCTTTAATCGCGTGATACAAGAACACGGCATGGATTGCCTCACGAACCTGGTTGTTACCCCGAAACGAGAAGGAGACATTACTAATGCCGCCAGAGATCTTTGCCAGTGGCAGGTTTTCCTTAATAAAGGCACAGGCCTCAATGAAGTCCTTACCATAGGTATTGTGTTCTTCAATACCTGTTGCGACCGCAAACACGTTAGGGTCAAAGATAATATCCTGAGGTGGGAAGCCAATCTTATTCACTAGCAGATCATAGGATCGCTGACAGATTTCCTGTTTGCGTTGCAGGGTATCTGCCTGGCCATCCTCATCGAATGCCATGACAACAACAGCGGCACCATGCTTCAGGCAAATATTTGCTTGCTCGATAAACTCGGCTTCACCTGCTTTAAGGCTGATGGAGTTCACGATTGATTTACCTTGTAAACACTTAAGACCTGCTTCAATAATCTCCCACTTGGAGGAATCGACCATGACAGGTACACGGCTAATATCTGGTTCTGCAGCAATAAGGTTCAAGAACTTCACCATGGCTGCTTTTGAATCCAACATGCCCTCATCCATGTTGATATCAATAATCTGGGCGCCGTTGTTTACCTGGTCGAGGGCAACGGAAAGTGCTTCCTCGTAATTTTCTTCTCGAATCAATCTGGCGAATTTGGCTGACCCGGTGACGTTAGTGCGCTCGCCGACGTTGACAAACAAGGACTCCTCGTTGATGTTAAATGGTTCAAGACCACTCAACAGGCAATCAGTTGTTGAGGGGGAGGGCAACCTTGGTTTTGCCTCTGCAGCGATTTTTGAAAATTCCCTGATATGTTCAGGAGTCGTACCGCAGCAGCCACCAATAATGTTGACCAGGCCGGATTTCAGGTAGTCCTGAATCAGATCGACCATTTCAGGGACTGTCTCATCATACTCACCAAATTCGTTAGGCAGGCCACGATTAGGGTAAGAACTAACAAAGCAGTCTGCTACCCTGGCAATGTCTTCCATATAGGGGCGTAGTTCATCAGCGCCAAGCGCACAGTTAAAGCCGACGGAAATAGGTTTCGCATGTCGGATTGAGGCCCAGAATGCTTCCACGGTTTGACCAGAGAGCAAGCGTCCACTGGCATCAGTGATGGTGCCAGAGATCATAATGGGATAGCGGGTGTCTATTTCTTCAAATACTGTCAGTGCAGCGAAAATTGCTGCCTTGGCGTTTAGTACATCGAATATGGTTTCAATTAAGATGATGTCAGCACCACCCTCGATCAAGCCACGAATCGCATCGGCATAGTCTTCAACCAGAGCGTCAAAGGTAATACTGCGATAGCCAGGATCATTCACATTGGGTGACAAGCTAGCAGAGCGAGTGGTCGGTCCAATCGCACCAGCAACAAAACGCGGCTTGTCAGGGGTTTCTACCTGATCTGCGGCATCTCTTGCTAGCCGCGCCGCTGCACGATTAATCTCAACGTAATGGTCTTCAGTACCATAGTCCGCCTGGGATACCCGGTTCGCGGTAAAGGTATTGGTCTCGATTATGTCTGAGCCAGCATGCAGATATTCAAGATGAATTTTCTTAAGTGCTTCTGGTTGGGTCAGGGCCAGGAGTTCGTTGTTGCCCTTTAGATCCTGGTTGTGATCCTT
>CBDUKY010000053.1:0-11526 GCA_965367925.1 uncultured Pseudomonadales bacterium
CTACATCAGCAGCCCAGGTACCAATATAGAATCCACCTTCTTCAAAATCAGCACCCGCACTGGCAGAAGAACTCTTCTGCACAAAGCCACGGAAGACATATTCCGACATATAGCCAATGTTGTAGGACACTTCAGCCATAGCGTTAGTTGAGAACATGGCGCAAGAAGCCAGGATCATCCCAGCCGTTAATTGAGTTAAACGTTTCATGATTTTCTCCTCATGTGTTTTCGACAGCGAGTAAAATTAATTACTACCCTCGTAATAGCAAAGAGCAGGCCAAGGTCTAAAAGTCCGCATAAACAAAGGCTTTGGGGAATTTTTTGGAGGATTTCTTGAAATCAAAGCGCGTCATATTAGTGCGCTTACAAGACAGTTCACGGTGCATGCACTAATTTATTGCACTTTCCCAGCGCGAAACTAAGCACTTGTTTTGGGTCACATCACGACCACATTCAATGCCTAGACACTTGATGCCATTGACCCTAACGAATTACAACTGTCGCGGTAATGAGTGCTGTTGGCGGTCTTCCAGGTTTTACGTCGCAATGAGGTAACGGGGGTTACCCATGCTGGTGCATGAGCAGTTGATCTGTGTGAGAAGCTAAGATCGAATATTGAACACAGGGGGGGTTGGCCCTGAATGCGATAGCAAAAAGCCCAGAGAACACCAGACCTGTGAAGTCTGATATTACTCTGGGCTTGATCGTTCTGTAGCAGGTGTTGAGGGGCTAGACTGCCTCGCTACCTGTTTCACCGGTTCTGATTCGAATCACATCCTCGAGGGTTGTTACGAAGATTTTTCCGTCCCCAACCTTGCCAGTGTTTGCCGCACTACTAATTGCTTCAATAACACCGTCCAGGCTTTCATCAGAAATGGCAACTTCGATTTTTACCTTGGGTAGGAAATCGATGACATATTCAGCGCCTCGATATAATTCTGTATGACCCTTCTGGCGACCAAAGCCCTTCACCTCTGTCACGGTCATACCTTGTACAGATATCTCGGATAGCGCTTCTCTAACATCATCCAACTTGAATGGCTTGATGATTGCTGTGACTAATTTCATGTGTCCTCCATTTCCAGGATCTAATTAATTATGAATGTATCTAAATTGATGACGCTTTCCAATGGCGAATACCTGAGCCAATTCGCAGTTGTCACTTTCACCATCACACGCGTAGCTACTTACCTGGTAACTACATGGCTGTAACCAAAAACTGTGCTGCGTTTTCGCTATGATTGCTTTTTACGGTCGCCCGCTTCTGAAGCTAATCCAACGAACCTTACGCCTCTCCTGCTGACTATACAGCATCGACCATGCCAAGTTATGAATCTGTCAGGAAATCAACAGCTTAGCGGGATTGTTGGGTCAAACTCGAAAAGCTGTAAGCACCCAGATGGTGCGTTGACTGATGCAATGATCGAAATAGGTGCGGATGATGTGCACTTTTTGTGCTTTTTAATAGGTCATTTCCTACAGCGTTAACAGCCAGGTCTTACAGTCATGAACCACAACAATCTTAATAATATTGTCCATGACCATTGCAACAACCTATTCACGGGCGCAAATTGGTATTGAAGCACCACTTGTGACTGTCGAGGCAGATATTGCCTCGGGCTTACCGCAAATTATTATCGTCGGTCTGCCCGAGACTGCCGTAAAGGAAAGTAAGGACCGGGTTAAGGCAGCAATCGTGAATTCTGGGTTTGAGATACCTTCACGCCGGGTCACGATTAATCTCGCCCCTGCTGACCTACCCAAGCAGGGTGGTCGATACGACCTGGCCATTGCACTTTGTATCCTTGGGGCAAGTGAACAAATTCCCGCTGACAAGATTGCCAATCGCGAGTTTCTTGGCGAACTTGCCCTCGATGGTCAGCTCCGTGCGGTATCCGGGGTTTTACCTGCTGCCATTCATTGTCAGGCTTCCGAACGACAACTTACCGTTCCTGTCCAAAATAGTGCTGAAGCCTCGCTAGTAACTGCGCCCCGACCCTTCCTCGGCACAAATCTAAAACAGGTTATCAACGCCCTGATTGACATCGAGATGTTACCGCACCCTGAACCAATCATTACACATCAGAAACACCAGAGTAAGCAGTTACTATCTGATATTCGTGGTCAGTATCTTGCTAAAAGAGCCTTGATGATCGCTGCTGCAGGTGGTCACAATTTACTTTTTGTCGGTCCGCCAGGTACCGGTAAGACCATGCTCGCCAGTCGCCTGCCGGCGCTTATTCCAGCAATGAATACAGAGGAAGCCTTACAGATAGCCTCAATTCAATCAGTTTCTAAATATCGCTTCGATGTTGAAAGCTGGGGTCAACGGCCATTTCGTGCACCACACCACACTGCCTCAGCAGTAGCGCTGGTTGGGGGAGGGAATCCACCGCAGCCTGGAGAAATTTCTATGGCACATCAGGGTGTATTGTTCCTGGATGAGCTACCAGAATTCTCAAGACACGTGTTAGAAGTCTTACGTGAACCATTGGAATCTGGGAAAATTGTCATCAGCCGCGCCAATCATCAGGTCACCTACCCGGCACGGTTTCAACTCATCTCGGCGATGAATCCCTGTCCTTGTGGTTATTTTGGTGATGGTAGCAGGCGTTGTAATTGTCGCTTTGATCAGATTGAACGTTATCGCGGCAAGATATCGGGTCCATTGTTAGATCGAATCGACTTACATGTTGATGTACCGACCCTGCCACCTGGGACCCTTTCAGATCCTTCAATGAAACCAAACGCCGCAGAGCATCAATCAGCCATCGATGCCGTCAGTCTCGCCAGAAAAAGAATGTACACAAGGCACCCCTGTTTAAATGCGCACCTGTCTAGCAAGCAAACAGAACAGGTATGCAAGATTTCAAACAAAGATCAGAAAATGCTCGATAGAGCGATGCAGAAACTGGGCTTATCCACCCGGGGTTACTACAAGGTGCTAAAGATCGCGCGAACCATAGCAGATTTATCAAATGAATCAGAACTAACAGCCACGCATCTGATAGAGGCACTCGGGTATCGAAAACTAGACAGATACCAGGCTAACGCCCTATAAAAGGGGCGAGAGAGGAAGTCATAAAAACGGCGCTGAATATGAGAGCTACCGGCCGGTAGCTCTCAATAGGTAGTCCTATTTAGCAGCGTCAACCATGTAGTCAACGACAGCCTTAAGATCGTCGTCAGAACAGGTGAAGCACATGCCCTTGGCTGGCATGCCAGGTGGCAAACCATTGATGCTGCTGGCATAAAGTACATCTACGCCCTTGGCAATACGTGGTTCCCATGCAGCTGCATCACCAAATTTTGGTGCACCAGCAATACCAATGGCATGGCAGGTTGCACAGGTCTTCTTATAAGTTGCTTCAGCACCACCAGCATCTGCTGCTGCAACTACAATGGCGCCTGTTGAAGCACCACAATCATCACCTTCAACACAGACAGTACCAATTTTCTGGATACGTTCAGCGATCTGGTCTTCAGCTGTACCTGCACTTAGTCCAATAGAGACCAATGCAGCTGCCGCAGCTACGACAATTACCTTGAGATTTTTCACGTTGAAATTTTCCTGACTACCTAGTTTTTAACGCGCGCATTGTACCCTAATCAGCGACACTGAACCATTAACTTCTGTCGCCCCAACTGCCGTCTTCAAGTTCTCTATTAGACTTAAACTGGAAGACATTGGATGTACCACCCTCGACGACAGACTGCTCTGAGACCAGGGTCAATATTGCCCGATCGCGGAATTCTGAGAGGGAATCAGAACCAATATTTACCATGGTGCTACGAAGCTTATAGAGGGTCGTATCGAGCACTTCAGCAAGTGGGCCAACCAGTGGTACATAGGCATCCACACCTTCCTCAAAGACCATCTTGCGGGTACTCATACCATCATCATAGCGCTGCCAATTCTGCGCCCGACGCGTGCCTTCTCCCCAATAGGGCTTGTAGATCTGGCCGTTGATTGAAGTTCTAGGAGTTGGGCTTTCCTCTGTCATGGCGAAATAACGACCCATCATCACAAAATCAGCGCCCATTGCCAGTGCCACAACAATTTGTGTGTCATTTGCCAGGCCACCATCAGAACAAATAGGAATATAGCGCCCGGTTTCAGCAAAATATTCATCACGTCTTGCAACAACTTCAAGTAGGGCTGATGCCTGTCCTCTACCAACACCTTTTTGTTCACGGGTGATACAGATAGAGCCACCGCCAATACCTACCTTAATAAAGTCGACGCCACCTTCCTGAACGAGAAAATCAAAGCCTTCCGCAGAAACTACATTGCCGCCACCTATGACGACCTTGCCAAATTTTTCTCGAATCCACTGGATCCCTTCAAGCTGATACTCTGTAAAACCATCGGAAGAATCGAAACAAAGTGCATCAGCTCCTGCTTCTATGAGTGCTGGCACCCGCTCTTGATAGTCATGGGTATTGATTGCAGCACCAACACAAAGCCGTTTTGATTCATCCAACATTTCCATCGGATGCCTTCGGTGATCCTCATAGTCCTTCTTAAACACCAGGGCTGTTAGGCAACCTTCTTTATTAATAATCGGTAGGCAGTCTTTTTTATGTTTATGCAGAAGTTGATTAGCTTCTCGAAGACTGATGCCATCTTCACCATAAATGACATCTTCAATACCCGTCATGTGTTGACCAACGGTATGAGCCAGATCATCTTCAAACTCCCAGAAGTCCTTGTCAGTGATAATGCCAAGTAATTTGCCATTGGCTGTACCATCTGAGGTTACCGGTACTGTTGAGTGACCTGTTCGTTTCATCAACTCAGTGACTTCCTCAAGGGTCGTATCAACCCGACAATTTGAGTCGCTCTGGACGAAGCCAGCCTTGTGCGCCTTGACCTGCCGAACCATATCGACTTGCCGGTCAATGGGTTGAGAGCAAAAGATAAAACTCAAACCGCCTTGCCGGGCTAGCGCGATTGCAAGATCAGTACCGGACACTGATTGCATGCAGGCCGAGACCACAGGGATATTAATTTTAAGTCTAGGTACCTCGTTTGGCTCGACCGAAGAAATCGGCGCGCTAAGATCAACGAGATCAGCGCGCTGTCCTTTTCGCGTGAGACGCGGAATAAGCAGGTACTCAGAAAATGTTCGAGAGACGTCCTCTAGAATCGTGGCCATGGTGAACTCCAACGGGATTGTTTACAGCCTGGTAGCTGTGTATCAAAGGTAATGGTTTGACAGGCGAAGAAGTGGAGAGCAAACGCGCAGTTTTGAATAACCGGGTTGTAGTCTGATTTCGCCATGGCGAATTCTAAAGGAATCAGAAAATTGATTCAACGTATGGTGAGAACATTAAACTACAACTTTAGTTTTAGAATATAAACTATTGATATTAGTCGATATTCTCGTATGATGTGATTTTGTGAGCATGGCAATCTATCCAGGCGCCTAATGAACAAGTCTGAACTCATCAAACGAATGTCTGAAAAATTGGACCAGTTGACCGGCAGAGATGTCGATCTTGCAGTTCACGCTATCATTGAAATTATGTCTGAAAGCCTTGCTGCGGGGGAGCGGATCGAAATACGTGGGTTCGGTACCTTCTCTAATCACTACCGGAAACCACGAAACGTCAGGAACCCAAAAACTGGCGAAGTGGGTATTCACAAACCCGGAAAGTACGTTCCACACTTCAAACCCGGCAAAGAACTGAAGCGAAGAGTGGATGAATCCCGCGCCGAGGAAGAAGCAAGATCTGTCCAGAACAACAGGCCGGTGGCATCCTAGACCGGCTGGCAGCCGAACTAGGCAGCCCCTCGAAGCTGATGCTTCAATATCTTCCCGGACGGCGCTGTCGGTAAACTATCCATAACAACAATACTATTCGGTACCTTATAACCAGCCAAATTCTCTCTGGCATGTTCAATGACGGATTTTTGATCAAGGGTTACGCCGGGTGCAGGCTGAATATAGGCCACAATCAACTCGTCTCCCTCATTTTGCTCCCCAAGTACTGCACACAGACCAACCTGGGGATGCTTTGCCAATACCGCCTCAACTTCAGGTGGATAGACATTAAAACCAGAGCGGATTATTAGCTCCTTACTTCTGCCGGCGATAAATAGCTCACCCTTATCATCCTGATAAGCAAGATCACCTGTATTAAACCAATCGCCATGCATGACTTCCGCCGTCGCCTTTGGATTGCGAAAGTAGCCTCGCATGACATTCGGGCCGCGGACCCAGAGCTCACCAATTTCACCGGCGCCAACCTCAACGCCTTGCTCATCAACAACCTTGATTTCCTCGCCAGGTAAACAGAAACCTACAGATGTGCTAGTGGTTGGCCACTGCTGCCTGGTCTGACTCACTGTCGGTCCAGTTTCCGTTAAACCATAGCCATTGTTCAGCGGCAGGTTGAAGGCCTTTTCGACCCGTTGCTTTAGGTCAGGATCAAGGGGTGAGCCGCCAGAGTAAATAAACCGCAATGCTTTTGCTTGCCAGTCAGATGACATGGCATCCAGCATCAGGTTGTACATGGTTGGTACGCCGAGAAATCCAGCAATCTTATTTTCTGCCAGGGTTTTTAATGCTGATGTCGCATTAAAGCGCGATACCAGGTGAACACAGCCACCGGCAAATAACACTGAACAGCTCACCGCGGACAAACCAAAGACGTGGGACATAGGCAATACGCAGTAGACCTCATCGCCCTGTTCAATACCGCGGAGCTTGCCTGAAACAAAGGCAATAAAAGTCAGGTTTTGATGACTCAACATGACGCCTTTCGGCATGCCAGTGGTACCCGTTGTATAGATCATCGCTAACACAAGACTGGCGGCATCTTTCGCATCAGGTTCTGCGGCGCTGGTCTCAAGTTGTTTAACGAGTAATTCTCCAAGCGGGAAGCCTGTCACAACAGCACCCATACGATGACCATGTTGGTCCGCATCTTTAGAAACATGTTGGGTACAAATTATTAGACGAGGATCACAGTCTTCGGCGATCAGATCAATTTCTCTGGCAGAAAGTCTCGCATTAATCACCACGGCGATGGCATCCAACTCGCTTAAAGCAAGCAGCAGGCACATTAGCTGCGCACAGTTCTCAGCAATCAACATCACCCGATCACCAGGTCGCAGACCTGTCGTTGCTAATTGTTGTCTGGTTTGCTCAACCGCTGCGGCTAATTCTGCATAGGTGAGCTGACAATCTTCAGCAACAATTGCAACCTGATCTGGTGTCTGTGTTGCCCACCGAAGCACGCCATGGCTTAGTCGTTGGGGAAGCTGCGATAAGATTTCATCTGCTCGACAACCAAGTCTGCGTTCATCCTCTTTCCTGATTTCAGCTAGCACACTCATCAATCTTTATTAGCCGCCGCAAGTAGCTTGCGCTCTTTCGCAATGAGAAAATCAGCGACTCTGAGCATGTTTGCATTGCTACCAGCCATACCACCTTCAACACGGTACTTACCATTTACAATGATCGCTGGTACACCGCCGGATCGATACGCACGACCTTTTGAGTCTGCTTGCTGCACACTGGCTCGAACACCAAAGGAATTATAGGTCTGGGCAAAGTCTTCCATATCCACACCAAAGCCCGTCAAAAACTGCGCCATAAGCTGTGGCGTATTCAAGCGTCGTCGCTCCCCATGAATAGCATTGAAGATAGGGACATGAACCTGCTCAAGTACATCTAGCGCTTCCACCGTGAAATAGGTCTGGGCAAAGACCTGATAATCTCGATTCCAAACCGCAGGGGTTCTTGAAAATACAACATCATCACCAAGCTGGTTTTTCCAGGCACCAATTAGTGGCTCGAACTGGTAGCAATGTGGGCAGCCATAGGAAAAATATTCAGCCACCTCAATCTTGCCTGGGTGACGAGTTTTAATTGGAATTTTTAATTCTGCGTAGTGAGTCCCTTCTTCAAAGGCAAAGTCATTCGACGCAAGATCCTCTGCCAGCGCAGAGTTCGACAGGGCAAGACCCAAAATCAGGCTCAGGGTGGATAAAAATTTCATAACATTCCTTTCAATTAGTCAGTTTCGCCACGCAATGTTAGACCACGATAATCTAGCATGTTCCGTCCATAAAAAAGGGCGGTAACCCGCCCTCTAATCCACTATTTAATACCGCCTGTAGGCAAGTATTATTTCAAACCGTAAAGATAGCTTGCGACAGCTTCAATTTCTGTGTCATTCAGATCCATCGCCGTGGTACGCATCATTTTGCCGTCGCCATCATTGTGACGGCTATTATCACGAAATGCTTCAAGTTGCGCTTTAGTGTATTCAGGCCACTGTCCCGCAAGTGCAGGGAATCCTGCCGCATTCAAGCCTTCGCCAGAAGGCAGGTGGCACGCTGTGCAGGCCGTAACATCTTTACGACTTATACCAGCGCGGTAGATACTTTCGCCTAACTCAACGAGTTCAGGCTTGGCTGCGCCGCCTTTTCGGGTCTGACTCGCGTAATAGGCCGCAATATCAGCAAAATCCTCAGCATCCATATTATCTAGCAGGCCGGCCATCAACGGTGATGAACGATCTCCTGATTTGATATCCTGTAGCTGTTTTTGCAGGTATTTCGGTTGTTGACCGGCAATACTCGGAAATGAGCCGGCGGGACTGTTACCATCCGCGCCATGACAAGCTGCACAGACGGCAGTAAGTTCTTTACCTCGCGTTGCATCACCTTCAGCGAAGGCTGTATTGAATAAGGCAACGAGAATTAGCGTTAAAAGTGCTCTAAACATGCTATTCCTTTAAAAGTGCACTGGCATGCGGTGATAAACTGAGGCCGCATTATATACAAACTACCGCCCAAGACCCATACCAGCTAGAGGTTTTTGAACCCATAAATGAACACCTTGCCATTACTCCCCCTGGAAAAGGCCACTTTTCTCAAAAGTGCTGCCAAACTTTCCCAGTGTCCCGCGGATACCGGGGCAGAAGTCGCTTTCTGTGGTCGCTCCAATGCGGGCAAATCCAGTGCAATCAACTACTTAACGGATCAGCGTAAGCTCGCCAGAACCAGTAAAACCCCTGGTAGAACCCAGCTAATTAACTTTTTTACTGTGACAGAAGACTTCAGACTCGTGGATTTGCCGGGATATGGCTATGCCAAGGTCCCACCAGCCATGAAAGAAGCCTGGCAGGCTAATATTGATAGCTATCTGAGAAACAGACTTTCCTTAAAAGGGTTGGTGCTGGTGATGGATATCAGGCATCCACTTAAAGACTTCGATCTACTTATGCTTGGTTGGTCTGAGGAGGCTGGCCTGCCTGCCCATATTATTCTAACCAAGGCAGATAAACTCAAAAGAGGCCCCCAGCAATCAACCTTGCTTCAGGTTCGCAAAAAGGTGCCTGCACACGTGTCAGTGCAAACCTTCTCTGCTACCCAGGGCGCAGGTAAACAAACCCTGATCAAGCAGATCTCAAGCTGGGTCGTGACAGATGAAGAAGCGTCAATCGCCGGGTCCGACGCATAGGGAATAGCGTCTGAGGGCAATTCGAAGCCAAAAAAAAGCCCTGGTCACCTATTGGGGAGGGTGTGACCAGGGCCTGGGTTCTTCGGTTCATTATTGGGGGATAAATTTACCGAAGTGTTGCTGTCGAATAACCATTCAGGAATTAAGACTAGCACCGTTAGGGAAAGTTCCAATCTGATCGAAATATTTTGCGATAAATCATCTATATTTCGATCCAAACGGTCCTTTTAGTCTCAGTGGGCTCCTTCCCAGTTATTTGCAACACCGCATTCGACCAGCAGCGGCACGCTCAGTTCCGCTGCGTTAGACATTATTTTTATTAAGTTTTGCTGGGTTGTGTTAACCGCAGCATCACCCACCTCAAGGACCAGTTCATCGTGTACTTGCATTATCATTTTCGCGTCGACTTGTTCTTCTTGTAGCCAGCGATCGACATCAATCATGGCTCGCTTGATAATGTCTGCGGCGGAACCTTGCATCGGCGCATTGATCGCGGTGCGTTCTGCCGCCTGGCGACGTTGGAAATTGCTGGCATTGATATCAGGTAGATATAACCGACGACCAAACAAAGTCTCAACATAGCCTTGCTCTGCAGCGATAAGCCGCGTCTTGTCCATATAAGCTTTGACACCAGGGTAACGCTCGAAATACAAATCGATATATTCCTGAGCATCGCCGCGACTAATATTTAGCTGCCGCGATAAACCAAAGGCTGACATGCCGTAAATTAGACCAAAGTTAATCGCCTTGGCGCTGCGGCGATGAAAGTCTTGCACAGCATCAAGCTCAACATTAAAAACTTCAGCGGCTGTTGCCTTATGAATATCCTCACCCGCTTCAAATGCCTTCACCAACCCTTCATCTGCAGACAAGTGCGCCATGATGCGCAGTTCTATCTGGGAATAGTCTGCTGCAATTAATTGATAGCCTTCAGGTGCAATAAAGGCTTTTCTCACCCGGCGACCTTCTTCGGTACGAATAGGAATATTCTGTAAATTCGGGTCCTGGCTTGATAACCGCCCAGTTGCGGCGACGGCTTGATGGTAAGAAGTATGCACGCGTCCCGTATCAGGATTGACCTGACGGGGCAATTGATCCGTATAGGTCGACTTAAGTTTACTCAAGCCCCGATACTCCATAATGACTTTGGGCAGGGGATAATCTAGCGCTAACTCCTGAAGAACAGGCTCCGCCGTCGATGGTTGACCCTTGGGTGTCTTCTTAATAATTGGCAGCTTTAGCTTTTCAAAGAATATGGTTTGCAATTGTTTCGGTGAACCAAGATTAAATTCTTCTCCTGCCAACTCGTAGGCCTTTTGTTCAAGCACTTGCATCCGCTCATCAAGCTGCGCGCTTTGCTCCATAAGCATTTCTGAATCGAGTAGCACACCTGTTCTCTCAACCCTCGATAAAATCGTTAGTAGTGGCAGTTCAATTTCTTCAAACACGCGTTTTAGACCAGGCTCGGCTTCTAGCCGGGGCCACAATGCTTGATGTAACTGCAAGGTGATGTCAGCATCCTCAGCCGCGTAATCTCCAGCTACATCAAGATTGATCTTATCGAACGTAACCTGTTTCGCACCTTTACCAGCAATATCTTCAAAATGAATCGTATTGCGACCCAGATATTTAATGGCCAGGTCATCCATATTATGTCGTGAGGCAACCGAATTAAGAGTGTAGGACTCCAGCATCGTGTCAAAGCCAATGCCAGCCATATTAATATCGTATCTCGCGAGCACGCTCATATCGTACTTTAGATTCTGACCAACTTTTTGAGGTGTTTGCGCCTCCAGAAGCGGCTTTAGTTTCGCTAGTACGAGATCACGATCAAGTTGCTGTGGCGCGCCTTCATAACTATGCGCAACCGGTACATAGGCAGCTTCACCTGCTTCTATGGCAAAGGAAACGCCGACAAGTTCTGCCTGCATATAGTTTAAGCTTGTCGTTTCAGTATCGAAGGCAAATAGCGTTGATGATTTCAGCCGCTCTATCCACGCATCTAATCTAGATGCCTCAAGTACAATCTCATAGTTTCCTGCAGGCA
>CBDUKY010000054.1:0-11420 GCA_965367925.1 uncultured Pseudomonadales bacterium
CAAAGCGGCACTCAGAAAAATCGACTACCTTTCGACAGTCTCTGGCGGCGGCTATATCGGCTCAAGCTGGACCTGGTTTAATCATCTAAAACAAAAGGGCAAGATCCCCGACACTGGCGATGATTACTTTTTCCCTTTTGGTATCAAAGGCCAGGGAGCGAGAAGCCACAACACATCTATTCAGAGCAAAATTCTAAGCTATATTCGGCAACATAGTAGTTATCTGGTACCAGGCTTCGGCTTGAATTACGTTTCTGGCTTCGCGGTTGTATTGCGAAATATGATCTTGCCAATACTGGTTTACGTGTCCTTGTTAGTCGCGATGTTTGTGGGTTTGTTAAAACTCGAAATATTGTTCAACGGCATGCTAGACAAAGACACCATTAACACAGCAAGTAACAGCCTGATGCATAGCATCCTTGTGGTTAAAGCAGATGTAACTCAGCGTGATCATCTTAATCTGTCCATGCTGATGGCCTTCAGCGCATTTGGTTGTGCGGTATTGCTCGGCCTCATCTACGGCCCAGTGACATTTATTCTGTCCCGCACCAGTGAACTCGGCTATCGAATTCGAACCTGGTTCCAAATCATCATGGGCTCATTTATCGTCGCCTCATTTGTGTTCGGCTTTCTTGGATTGTTACCAATCTTTGTCCGGGAACTTATTCATGTGGGCTCGACAACTACAGGTGGTGTATTTGGTGTCATCGGCAGTTTATGGCACTTCTTCCGACAGAATCAGAACACAGCATCCGGGCTAAGCTCAAAAGTCATAGCCATTCTCTCCTCGCTGCTCATTATCATTGCCATCGCCAGCGCCTCCTACTATCTCGCTTCACATTATTTTCCCAACGCGTGGATGGTGGCGTTGCCTGTTGGTCTGGCCCTCGGTTACTTCGTTAACATCAATCAGTTTGGTCTTGGGAAGTTTTATCGTGACCGACTTATCGAAACATTTATGCCAAACATCGAAACCGTTGAAGCCGATCTCTGGCAACCGGCCACTGAAGCAGCAACAACAGAAATTGTTGATGTCAGCACCGATGTTGATCAGGGTCCTTATCATCTACTTAACACCAATCTCATTTTGGTTGATTCGAAGAATAAGAAATTTAAGGGCCGGGGCGGCGATAACTTTATTTTGTCCTCCCTGTTCTGCGGTAGTGACGCGACTGGCTGGACACACGCCAGTCGATTCAATAATAAGGATCTAACCCTGGCAACAGCAATGGCAACTTCTGGTGCCGCTGTTAATCCACACGCGGGTCCAGATAGCCAGGGGATAACAAGAAACCCACTGGTATCGTTCCTTATGTTCATCCTCGGCCTGCGAATGGGTTTGTATGTCATCAATCCTCGCAAAGCCAATATTTCAGGTCTAAACAATCCCAACTATCTTGCTCCCGGTATCAAACAAGGTCTTGTCGGCGTCGGGTTTAACAGCCGCTCACGACATCTAGCATTGTCAGATGGCGGCCATTTTGAAAACACGGCGACCTATGAACTTATTCGACGCCAACTAGATGTCATTGTGGTTTCTGAAGCAGGTCAGGATGAAGATTTTAGTTTTGAGGACATCTCAAACCTGATTGAAAAGGTCAGAGTGGATTTTGGTGTTCAGATAACATTTAAGAAAGACTATGACATTCAGTATCTGGTCCCTGGCTCTGCTGACGATGAGACTTCATTCGCCCAACGCTATGGCATGGCGAAACGCGGTTTTGCAATTGCTGAAATCCACTATCCACAAGTTGAAGGCCAACCCAAAAAGACACCCGGTCTACTATTTATCGTCAAGGCAACCATGACCAGTGAATTACCTGCAGATCTCTATGGCTACAAGGATGCTAATCCAACCTTCCCTAACCAGACCACAATGGATCAGTTTTTTGATGAGGTACAATTTGAATCTTATCGAGAGTTGGGATATCAACTCGCTAAGAAGATGACAGCTAACGAACATTTTCTTGCAGCGTTTAATACAAACCAATAATAATGAGTATAGGTACAAGACAATGGCTTCATGGATAACGGCGACTGGCCGACTAAAGAAAATCATCTATGCGATCGTAATTCTTTCGCTACTCTATATTCTCTTTGCATTTATCAACCAGAAACTTGGCGTGGTGTTCCAGGCACTAACTCCTCCAAATCTACCAGCACCGATTGAATTACCGGAGGCAGAATGGGAAACAGGTCAAAATTGGTCTGATGAGATGAGCCACGCTTTTCATTTCAAAACCCAGGGATCACGTACACTCAATATTCCGGCGTCCTGGTTTTTAGCGATGGAAGCAGCTAGTGAATCACCTCTGGCACTCTTATACGCAGAGGAAGTAAAATTTTCTGATCCGTCTTACCTGACTCGATTTGGTTTCCTTGATCGAGAGAAAAGCCCCGAGAATCCATATGGATTGCCTATTGGTTTTGCGACCACACCCTACCAGACAATCGTAGGGCTTAGCGAACAAGAAGAAGCTATAGGATTTACTTGTGCTGCTTGTCACACAGGGCAACTAGTTTACAACGATAAGCGCTATATATTTGATGGTGGCCCAGCTTTTATTGACCTTCAGCAGCTTACCCTTGCTGTTGGCGCATCCCTTGGCCAAACCGCGATATCTTCTAAATTACCAGTGCTAAACGGACGCTTTGAGCGATTTGCAAAACGAGTACTCGCCGATCAGTACTCGGACATGACAGTTGCTAAACTTCGCACAGATCTTGGCAATGTTGTGGAAAAACTCGCCGCAGTACCCAATGGCATTGATGTTACTGAAGGCTTTTCACGCCTTGATGCACTTAACAGAATTGGCAATCAGGTATTCTCTGTTGATCCAAATAGACCCCAGAACTATGTCAACATCAATGCGCCGGTAAACTTTCCACATATCTGGACCTCCTCCTGGTTTTCCTGGGTTCAATACGATGGCTCCATCATGAGCCCACTCATCAGAAATGTTGGCGAGGCTATGGGTACAGCCGCACACACCAACTTTACAGCACCAATGAATGAAGGTCGCTTTTCTAACACGGTTCCCATAAACAACCTTAAGTGGATTGAAACAAGCCTTGCTGGCAAGAAACCACCATTAGAAATAAAGGCTTTCTCTGGTTTACAAGCACCAGTATGGCCGAAGGACTTCCCACCCATCGATGAGTCAAAAGTTGAAAAAGGTGCAGCGCTTTATAAGGAAATGTGTCGCGGTTGCCACCTGCCCGCATTGACCCGCGATATCGCCACGGGTAAGGACCCAGACAACAAATTCTGGAATTACTTTTCACCGATCACGTGGACAGACAAGGGTGAAACCAAAACAACGGATGTTTCACTTTTGAATGTCAAAATTATTCCTCAAAAACATATGGGCACAGACCCAGGCCAGGGTAACGTCCTCGCCATGCGGACGGTGGACACGGCTGGTACTGGTAGCAGAGAAGCAACTATCAAGACGGAAGGACTTGGTATCAAAACAGAGGTCTGCGTTGTCAACAGCAATCGCGATGCCATCAAAGCAAATAAGTTGATGATGGTCCCAGTTGAAGATGACCCCCTACTCTCTTATGCCTATGCACTTGGTGCAACGGTACAAATGGGCATCGATCGTTGGTTTGACGATGCCTTTTTAAACCAGGCGAGTCGTGATTTTCTCTCTGGCGAGCAACCAAATTGTTTGCAAGCGGGGGCCGGTTACAAAGCACGCCCACTAAATGGTGTCTGGGCAACCCCGCCCTTTCTACACAATGGTTCCGTTCCAACCCTCGCTCACCTACTTGGTCCAGTTGAAGAAAGACCCGACGAATTCCTACTGGGAGACCCGAGCTTCGATCCAGAGAAGGTCGGTATTGTTCTAAAAGAGGTGCCCGATACTAACAGTGAGTACACAGACGAGGGTTACTTTATTTTGCGTACTAATATTCCAGGTAACAGCAATCTGGGCCATGAATTCTCTGACAAGAAACGACCGGGGGTAATAGGTAGAAGTCTGAATGAAGAAGAGCGTTTCGCAATTATCGAATTTCTAAAGACAATCTAAGCGACTCGTTACGAGGGACGGTTAGCGGCGGATTTGTTCATCCTGACGCCAGGATGCATTGCAATTGCACATCCCCAAACATACTATCCCTCCATCGGGTAATTTTCATCGATGTGGCTTCCACGCCAGGTTGTCACATCGAACAAAGATAAAATAAGAAATACGAGGGAAGCGTTATATGGCAGAGAAACGGTCCATTACCGTTATGGTTATCTTCCCAATTCTAGGGGGCGCTGCGATCGGTAGCTTTAGCTTCCAGCGCTATATGAACGGGGAATACCTAAACGCGGCTTTCGATATTGGCGTCGCGCTCTGTTTTCTTGGTATTAGTATTTACACCTACCTCACGGGCAAGGAAAAAATTGCTCGATACATCTCCGCCATCATCTCCGCCATTGGTCCACTTGCAGTCTTAAAGCAATTTGATAGCACCTTTATCTACTGGGTCTATTCGTCAGCAGTAATTTTTTTCTACCTGCTGAATTATCGCTGGGCTTTGTTTTTAAACTTTCTGCTTTTGTTAGGCGTCGCCTACATGATTCCTATCGAGGACTACCGCATTGTCGAACTTTCCTCGATTGCCATTACCATTTCTCTGATTATCTCCTTTTCGCTAATTTTCGCCTTGACGGAAGAACGTAGCAAACGAAGGCTAAAGATACTGTCACTGATTGATGATCTTACTGAGATTGGAAATCGCCGGGCTTTTGTCACCAAAATTACCGAGGCGGTGAACTTAAGAAAACGCCACGATCTGCCAGCATCTTTACTCTATGTCGATATTGATAAGTTTAAGCTCATCAACGACACCTTCGGTCATGCGGTCGGTGATACTGCATTAATTCGATTAGCCACTTTCGTTAAATCGACCCTGCGGGAAACAGATAGCGTGTTTAGAATCGGTGGTGACGAATTTGTCATTATCGCCGAGGGGGCAGATCAGGAAGCAGCGATGCAACTCGCAGAGAAAATTCGCGCAAAGGTAGAATCAGAATCAATCGTCGATGACTATCCTGTAACAATTTCTATGGGTGTTGCTTGCTTGAATGATGATGACACCACCGACACATGGATAGCTCGCGCTGATAGCGAGCTATACCGTGCCAAGGCAACCGGCCGTAACCGGGTAAATACCGCAGATGCAGCCGGGACCTAACAGACTTTTACTTCGCCAGCCGACTCTTTGGTAATTCAACAAACTTACCGGGCCGCTTTTCTGCATTGGCCGTCATTGCCTCCTGGATTTCCTCGAGCTTGAGATGGGTCGCATTCCAGATCGCAATGTAATCAAGACCATCATTGGTATTGTGGTCCCTGGCGTAGTTGATCATACGTTTACAACCATAGACGGCTAAAGGTGCCTTGCTAGCAATGTCCCTGGCAATGGCCATGACGCCATCGAGCATTTCAGCCTCATCTTTATAGATACGGTTAAGCAGCCCCATTTCCTTCGCTTCATCGGCAGAGACTCTTCGACCCGTATAGGCCATTTCTCGCACATAGCCCTCTGGGATTAGTTTCACCAGCCGCGGGAAGGTTCCAACATCAGCCGTCATACCAATATTCGTTTCAAATACGGTGATGAAGGCATCTTCAGTTGCGTATCGGCAGTCACAGGCAGAGATAAAGTCGACACCACCACCAATACAACCACCCTGAATTGCAACCAGTACCGGGATCCGGCAATTTTCAATACAGTTAAATGCGTCTTGCATTACCAGAACATTGTCGTAGAAAGCCGTACCAGCTTGCAGTCTGCGAGTTTCTTTCTCTTCATCACTCGTTGCTCCAGCATTACCACCAAAGGAGGTGACATCAAGACCAGACGAAAAGTGAGGCCCAGTAGATGAAATAACGATGACCCTCGCCTTTGCATTGTAATCGATATCTTTGATGATCTCTGGTAGCTCTCGCCAGAACGCAGGATTCATACTGTTACGCTTTTCAGGTCTATTCAGCACAACATGGGCAATTTGATCTGTAATGGAGACAGCAAAACATTCGTAGCTCATAGAACTTCTCTCTTAATTTTTGATGGTGAGACTCTAATAGGCTGCACTAGCAACAACAAGGGTTATCACCGGGAGAAATGTCTACAGGTCAAGGCACCAGTTTTACGATGGGTATTTTCCTATCCGTCATCGACAGATAGTCCAGATATCTGGGCTGTCTTGAAACAATCAATTGGCGCGCAATCTCATAGGCGTCTTCTTCCAGCACCACGACCTTGACCCCACGTCGTCTGGCACCGACCTGAATCGTCGTTTCTGGTTTCGCTCGTAAATTGAAATACCAGTTAGGATGATATGCCCTGCCACCATTTGACGCGATCAGCAGGTATGCGTCTCCGTCCATAAAGTATGGCATTGGTGTCCACCTGATCTGGCCAGTCTTTCTACCAATACTGCGTAGCAGGAGTAGATCCAGACCATCCAGTCTCGCTCCAAGCCAACCGTTGGTGCGTTGATACAGCCAGGTGTGGATCAGAGAAATTAATCTCAAACTCCTATCGCCAGGGTTATAGTGGATATATCGGTGTTGAGCCATTTAATGTCAACAAGCTATGCGCTGAATTATGTTTTAGAGGCTGAACTAAATTTCAAATCAAGTAAACTCTACAACAACATTTGTCTATTGGACGGAAATATCTATGACATTCGCTAAGATGACCCGCCTATTCACCTTGTCAGCCATGGTGGCGCTACTGGCTAGCTGCGGAATCAACAATATTCCAACCTATGATGAACAGGTTAAAGCGTCCTGGTCACAGGTAGAAAACCAATATCAACGTCGTGCCGACTTAATTCCAAACCTCGTGGAGACAGTCAAAGGCTACGCAGCCCAGGAAAAAGAGACCCTCATCGCCGTGACTGAAGCCAGATCGAAAGTTTCTTCGATGCAGGTTGATTCCAATTTGATCAACGACCCACAAAAATTGCAGCAGTTCGAACAGGCCCAGCAACAACTATCCGGCGCCTTAAGCCGACTCATGGTCGTGGTTGAACGCTACCCTGATCTTAAATCAAACCAGAATTTTCTTGCCTTACAATCTCAACTAGAAGGTACTGAAAATCGTATCTCAGTCGCTCGCCGGGACTATATCGCCGCTGTACAACGTTACAATGTGGAAATTCGAACCTACCCAGGTCGTATCTGGCATTCACTTATGTACAGTGATATGGCGCTACGTGAAGTCTACGAGGCGACAGCAGAAAACGCTGACGAGGCACCTAAGGTCTCATTCTAATGCGAAACATTATTTTGTTCTGCTCCCTCCTGCTATCGGTCGCAGCATGGGCAGAACCAACATTTCCTAAGCTGAGCGGTCGCGTTGTCGATACTGCCAACATGCTCAGCACCAACGCTGAACGCCAAATCGCCGCACTATCCGAGGCGCATGAGGAGGCAACAGGCAATCAGGTTGTCATTGTTACCCTGCCAGACCTACAAGGTTATACCATCGAGGAGTATGGTTTTCAGTTGGGTAGGCACTGGGGTATTGGTCAGTCAGAAAAGAATAATGGCGTACTCCTCATCGCAAGCGAGGCGGAACGAAAAATTAGGATCGAAGTCGGCTATGGACTCGAGGGGCAATTAACCGATGCTATCGCAAGCAATATTATCAACAGCCAAATCACACCAAGATTCAAACGCGCACAATTTGATGATGGCTTTTATGTCGGTACCGTTTCAGTTATTCAAGCCCTCGGCGGCGAATACAAGATGCGTGAAACATCCCAGAAAAAATCAGGTGCGTCTAATAACTGGTTTGGTTTGATATTCTTTCTTGCCTTCTTCGTCTTCCCATCCCTATTTGGCCGCCGCAGTTTCTGGGCGCTGCTTGGTCTTAGCGCGCTTTCTAGCGGCAGTCGTCGCGGTGGCGGCGGTTTCGGCGGTGGTGGTTTTGGTGGCGGTGGCTTTAGCGGCGGTGGCGGCAGTTTTGGTGGCGGCGGCGCAAGTGGAGGTTGGTAACTATGTCTCTCTTAACTGAGGCTGAAGCGAAACAAGTCGCTGATGCAATCGAAAAAATTGAACGGGCAACAGACGCCGAGCTTGTCACCGTACTTGCTGAGCAGGCCGATGACTATCACTACATACCAACCCTATGGGCTGCGCTACTGGCATTAGTCTCACCTGGGATCGCGCTGATCACACCATTTTGGCTCGAAGTGAGTGACGTTCTTATTGTTCAGGTCAGTGTATTTATTGTCTTCGCCACCTTGCTAAGGATTCCCTTTATTCTCAGGTTAATCATTCCTGCCAGTGTAAAGCGCTGGCGCGCATCAAACCTGGCAAGACGACAGTTTCTTGAAAACAACCTACACCACACGAATGGCGATACCGGCGTCTTGATCTTTGTTTCCGAGACAGAACGCTATGTTGAGATTATTGCTGACCGGGGTATCGGCAAATTCGTCAGTGATGAAGTGTTCGGCAAAATTGTTGAAGAGTTTACCCATAAGGTGAAAGCGGGTAAGACCCTCGAAGGTTTCCTCTATGCGGTCGATGCTTGTGGCGAACTGCTAATCGAACATGTTCCAGCAACCGGCGAGAAAAACGAATTGCCTAACCATTTGGTCTTGATCTAAAAAGCACTGCGAATTATGTGCTTACCGGATTACCAACATTGAACACGCCGCTATCACTATAGTCTCGCCCTGCCACTCTTTCGATTTCCGGTGGAAAGACGCGGCGCTTCTCCTCAAAATAGGCATGCCGAACATCGCCTTCCAGCGCGCGATTATAGGTAGCATAAAGTGCACGACGAGGGGTCAGGGTTTTATTTGCCCCTGACCTATGGGGAATATAGGAGCCGAACAAGACAAGATCCCCTGGGTCTGTTTCCAATGGTTGCCAATCGAGGGTCGCCGCTACTTGATCGGCAATAGTTTTCTTCTCGGTCATAGGTAGAGTTTGCAGCCCCCAGTCTCCGGCAACCATTTCAAGGCAGCCATTTGCGATAGTTGACGCATCAAAGCTCAACATCGTGGTGATGTGGTATTGGTGGCCAAAACTTGTAAATGCCGGTGCGTCTTGATGGGGTTCGAATCCAGCACCACCCGGTAACTTAAAATTTATCTTTTCCTTAAACAGCACTGCATCTTGCCCCATAAGCTGCCCAACAAGTCCACACAGTCTCGGCCCGGCAATCAATTGCGCAAGCTGCTCCTCGAAGGGCACAAAATTTTCCACCCTGCAGAGTAGTTTTTCGCCCTCATGCTGCTCAAAATATTTCATCCACTTACCAGCAACTTCCGGTAGCTCCTGCAGCTTGCTAACCTGCTGTTGCAACCAGTTAATCTGGCGTGGTGAAAAATAATTCTTAATCTGCAGATATCCCTGACGGTGAAAGGTTTCAAGTTGTTCTGGCACAAGCATCTGGCGCTGCAAATGTGACTCGAGCATTGCCACATAGCTACTCGGCCCAGGTGGTGAGGCGTGTTCCAACTTTGCTGCCTCATCCCAGGCTCGAAGTTGCAACATGGTTTTGAAATCGGGGTCGGCCTCGAATTTACTGATGGCGCTGGCATCAAGTAAGCCACCCTGAAATTCAAGCGTTTTCATACTGGCAGCTGAGAGTTTACTGCGGTAACCGGGTTCCATGGTCACAAGATAACGTTTAGCTGTCACATGACCAGCCACAAGATCAGCAACGCGTTTTGAAAAACCAAGCCCAAATAGATATTCGGCACCAAGCGTTTCATGATCCCGCGTGCCTACATCAGCCATCTGTTCTGCATCCGCATAGCAGATGTGGCCAATATCATGAAGCAATGCTGCGAGCACAACTTCCTCATCAGCAGTTGCTGCTTGTGCAAGTGCCGCACATTGCAAACCATGTTGTAATTGACTGATTGGCTCACCAATATATTCATGCTTATCGGTCTCGCGAAGCAGATCGAGAACAGTGTTCACAACAAAACTTGTATCCATAGTCGGCTCTTCAATCTAAGACCAGTTAAGCTTGCCTGGCTAGGTAGCATTCCTTGCGGCTTCTTCTATTTCATGAATTTCTTCGACAACCGCTTTGAATTTGGCAAGGGTCGCCTCACGCTTTGCGTCCTCTTCTGGATTCTCACCATATTGATAGTTTTCTGGGGTCTGTAGTAGCGGGTCTGATTTCAGCTTCTCAAGGATACCCATGAGTTCCCCATGACGACGGCGTTGCTTAAGGGTCATTCTCCACATAGTGTTAACTCAGCATCCAGGTGATAATATTGCAGCGACAATGATAATCCATTAACTCCCTGGCAGCATAGAAAAGCGGCATATCCAATAGATTGCGCTCTTTGATATTGGCGATAGCCATTCCTCTGGACCAACCCTTTCGCCCGCCAGATATACGGACAACAGCACTGGTATTTCATTCCTGGGGGCAATATGACTACTGCACGAATTCTTCTATGCGCCTATGCCATCTTATTTACGGTGCTCGCTATTGACCCTTACGCAAGGGATGTGTGGTTTGCTGAAAATCTCCCGGCCTTGCTGGTTGTCGTGGGGGTCAGCTTTATCCATTTAAGGGTACATACGTTTTCACGCACCAGTTTGATCATGATGTCAGTTTTTATTGCCCTGCATACGATTGGTGGGCATTTCACATTCGCTCGCGTACCTTTCGATTTTGTGACGGACACCTTCGGCTTCGAGCGTAACCACTATGATCGCGTGGCGCACTTTAGTGTCGGGTTTTACGCCTTCGCAATTGCTGAGCTCATGTGGAAGAAACAGTGGGCAACAAGTCGAATTATTCTCGCACTCTTTCCAATCTTCAGCATTTTGACCGTCGCTGCAGGATATGAAATTGTTGAGTGGCAGTTCGCCATTTCCGTGGATGCGGAAGCTGGTACTGCCGTACTTGGCTCTCAGGGAGACATCTGGGATGCACAGAAAGACATGACCGCAGACGGGCTAGGCGCAATCCTTGCCACCGCCTTGTTCTTCCTTGTCAACAGGCCCAAATCCTTGCCTAAGCCGACACCAACCGCACATCCATAAAGCCCAGCTTGCATACCCACTAGCAGCGAAAAACGTGACAGCAAGCCGTCTCAGGTTACCGCTGGCTTTCGCTGGCGATGAACAATAAACAGCACAGCCACCAGCAGTAACAACCAGGGTAGGCTCAATATCAATACGCCATTCCATCCGAGATTTGCTAGCAATACACCGGACCCTAGCGCGGCCACTGCCTGCAATCCAAAAACAAGAAAGTCATTGAATGCCTGCATCTTAAAGCGCTCACTATTCCGATAAGATTGAGTTAACAAGGTTGTCCCGCCAACAAACAAAAAGTTCCAGCCAACCCCTAACAGGACCAGTGCCCCCCAGTAGTGCAAGAGTTCTGGCTGGCCGTAGCCTAAGAAAGTGCACCCTAACATCAAG
>CBDUKY010000055.1:0-11407 GCA_965367925.1 uncultured Pseudomonadales bacterium
CAAATCAACGTCAACAATAGAATGCGCGTGATGCTCCTAAACATAGGACCCTCCTTTCTTGCAATATATAGGGTCAGGCGGGAAATTTCACACTATTAGATGTACGAAGGAAGGAGGATGGCACCTGGCCGCTTTGCCAGGTGCCGGTAGGCGGCCTTTTAAGAGTTTCTCTCGGTCCAGATTGGTGATGACCAGGCTCGTTCTTGAACCGTGGCTTGCAGATTGGACTTTGGTTTCACACCGGCCCTGATGGCATCCCAGGTGGACCATCGACAGGTAGGGTTCTCCAGGACGCGAGCATAGTAAAATGCTTCCTCGTCTGGCGAGTAATCCGGGTCCTGCCAGAAGGCTCGAAGTTGGGCTGCGCCCCGATTTGCCGTGTAGGCACAATTTTCGAGATTCACCTTTGCACCATTGTCAGGGCAGCGATGAGTCGATTTGTCCACCGCATTACCGTCTGAACAGGCAACATCGTAAACCATTTCTTTTGGTTCACCATTTTCGATCCAGCCTTTAATAATTTGCAGTCTTTGCAAGGGTGCTGAACTAGCATCTCGCTCAGCAATAACTAAAAAGCCAGGGGTGCCGTCAGTGATCAGGAGATTGCTACCCATGGGCACACCCGAGGCATAGGCTTGTTCTACCATTGCTTTCGATTCAAGAATGGCGGGAGAATACTTTTCGCTACCAAAAAATCTAACCTTGATTCGAGGGCCAGAAGTAGCAAAGGTCTCTTTGCGGCGAAATGCTTCATAGATTGCATCGCGGCTATTCTCATCAGCCCAGACACCAGCTAGACCGGAAGTCCCCCAGGTCTGATAGTAGGTGGACAGATATTGTTCACCGTCTATTTCTTCAATTTGACGTCCTGCTTGTTGTACAGTCTCCACCTCGTCCCCTTTAAGTGGTACTGAACCTCGCAAAAAGCTGGTGGAATCTAGTAGTCCAACCTTGGCGAAGAAATTTGATTCATCCTCTGATGTTGCGCCCAGGTGCGTATCCGATGAACCAACGAAACCAAATTTGTAAGGATTCCCCGCACCTTGTGATTCCATGCTAAGTCCGCTCAATAGTGCATCACGCACATAGGAACCTTTTGGTTCGCTGGGTAGCGATGTGGCGATTCGGTAAGGCATGATTTCAAAGTCGGCCCATTCATCTCGGGTTGAAAGTGTTGGATGGGTTTCAGAAGTTCCCTTGATCTGACTGATTTCAACTAGCGGTTCATTGCGGAGTCGCTGAGCGGCATATTCTTCATCCATAGGATCACCTGCCCAGTCCACCATTTTGAACATCTGGCCGTTGGAACCATTGGCATTGTGCGGAATCGCAAGGGCCTCAATACCCTGGCTTCTTAAATCATCGAGCCAATCCCATAAGCCTTCTGGGTTTTGACTGTGAAACCGTGAAAATGGCACTGCAGGTAAGTTGTCTGAGCCTTTGAAGATAACATTCCGATGTAGATTACCGCGATCATCTGTAGAGCTTGTGTATTCATATGCAACGAAGGTGGTGAATTTGCCTGGCTGATTAAATTTCTCAGCGGCGGCCACGGTATCGTCCCATGCATCTCTGGATATGTCGTTAATCATATCGACGGATACCTTGCCGTCGACGATGCCAGCAAGGGTGTCACCGAGGAACGTGGAAAATGCCTTGCTTCTGGCAGCCAGACTATCAAGGTTCATATTTTCGTCAGCATTTAGATTATGCAAGTCCACGTTCTGGGCCAGTTTAGAAAATTCTGTGCTGGTATCTGCCGCCGCAGGGACAGCGCCCAAAAACATTGCGTGGTCAGTTACCGCATAAAAATCTAGTGGTTCACGTAGCTGCATATCGAACCCGGCTGGATGCTTGATTGCCTCACCCAGTGCGTATCGATAAGCGTCGTGCGGGGTTGCCAGCGTGCCAAAGGCGAAGGCATCAAATGAATAGGTCGTGTGAACGTGGATATCACCAAAGAGGGCAACCCGATTGCTTAATCTGGTCGGGTTTGCGACCAGCGTGTCTTTTGGATGATCTAATTTTTGCAACGCGAACCTTGGTGCTGGTTTTGGTGGCGCTTCAGTTGCCGTAGCGGCTTGCGTCGATGATTGGCTGGTGGTTTCTGGTGTTTCTGAACAGCCAGAGGTGAGCCAGATGAGGGTAAAAAGGAGCAGGGTATTGTGTGAACGCCGGCGCAGCAAAGTCATAAATTTTCTTCCTTGAGGTAAATGCGATTTACTAAACAAAAATATCCTTGGATATGATTATCCGATCCTTGTAAATCACTGTTTTTATTATAATGCGTTAATAATAGAGTAACGGTTAGTGAAAATATAAATTATCTTGAATATTAAAGATCCTACATTATGAAATGAACATGAAAATTCTTCATGAACGTCCATGGGGTCAGGCATTAGTCAGGGGCCAGACCCTTTAAAATGAGTTCGCTCACCGTATCCATGTAGCCATCATTGCCTGACAGGCCGCGGATAGGAATATTGCTGCAGCTAGTGATCATGGGCTGTACTGCCAGGGCGTTTAATTTTCTAGTTAATCCTTCTTCGACGCATTGCTCGAGAACATCTACAAGATCCATCCGGTAGGCCTGGTAGAGATCCCAGCAGACGCGATTGCGTTCTTCTGAAAGAGAGTCGAAAAGATACGGCGAGAGTGGGGTGCCAATATTGTTACTCAGTAGCTGTCGGGAATAGAAGACGTCCTGCAGCACACAGTCCAATGGATTATCAGACACCGCCCGGGCAGCGTGCCTGATCTGAGAGATCAGCGTCAGACTTCTCTGGGCACACAGATAGAGCAGTTCCTCTTTAGATGTGGCGTACTTGTAAAATGATGTTTTGCTTACCCCCAGACCTTTTGCTGTTTCAGGAATTGAGCTGCCCCGAAATCCCTTTGTGTTAAAGCTTGCGGTCATGGCGCGCAATATTTTTTCGGTCTGGGTAAGGGTTAATTCCGGGAACTGCCTTTTTGGATTTGTTGGCGTTGGTGGCAGCGGTGCGCCTGATGGCAAAATGCCATGTTTGAAAAATTCTAGCAGTTCTATAGTGATTTCTTCGTACTTTAGTCCTGCATTTGAAAATAACGTTTCCTGGTGATTTGCGAATCGGTCGAGGGTTCTTGTAATTGCATGGGCAGTTAACCGGGGGTCGATATCTCTGATGCTTTGATCTTTTGTGCCTTGTTTTATAAGGTCTGCGAGATTTTTTCGAAAGCCGGTATAGGCTGCAATGGCTTTTTCTCTGTAGGGCTCACTCAAGGTAAACCGACTCCGGATCAGTAGCCCTGTTGACGGTTCTTTCATTTCAAGCGTAATAAATTCACAAAGGCGCTCCATGGCATTCCCCTGGCTCTGTTGTGCAAGGGCCAGGTTTTCGCTTCTTCTTTCTGAATAACGTTGCAGCAATTGCAGTTCAAGATCGTCGCGATTTTTGAAGTAGTGGTAAACCGCTGTGTAGTGAATACCAATTGAATCGGCAATCTGATTGAGGGTGAATCTAGAGGAAGAGCTTCTCGTGAGTGTTTCAACTGCGCTAAATATTTTCTCGCGCGTATCGGCATCTGTGCTGGGAGGGCTCTTGGCCATTTAGCTACTTCTCTTAAATTCTTCGCGGCACATGTTAGGGGCTAATTGTGCATCAGGGCAAGGAAAATCCAAAAAATGTCATCCTGAAACATGAAATTTATGCTAATCCGCGAATATGAAAAAATATCATAGAATGCGCATAAAACCTTATTTGTAGCGTATAACAGGGGTATATGGGGTTGAGATGTGAAAATAATATGTTGACCTTCAAATATCCTTGTGTATGAATACGCACATCACAGGTAAGTGATTCATTCAAACAAGGACGAAAGGGGGAGCTACAAATGAATCCAAAGTTATTCAAACTATCTGCTAACTGGGCCGGGTTATTCTGGTTCGGTGCTAGCCTAGGGTTTGTCACGCATTCAGCGTACGGTGCTGAATCTGCGGACATAGAGGAAGTTGTTGTCACTGCGCGGAAACGTGAAGAGAGGTTGCAAGACATCCCAGGATCAGCAGCAGCGCTGACAGGCTCAATGATTGAGGATATTGGGGGTATCTACTCATTGAGAGATGTGACAGACCAGAGTCCAGGTATCACCATCGTTGAAGGTTTTAGTTCTGACCTGATGGAACCAAGTATTCGTGGTGCAGGCCAGTCCAGAAATAGATCTTCGGTTTCTGCCACGGGCTTTTATCGAAACGGTGCTTACTTTGCCAGCCAGAGTCTTGGTGGTCGAAGCTTTGCCAGGATGGATACCTATGATGTACAGCAGATTGAAGTCTTAAGAGGTCCTCAGGGCGCGCTTTATGGCCGAAATGCGCTGGGTGGTGCGATGAACATTATCTCCCACCGACCAGAAAAGGATCTGGATTTCAAAGTTGGTGTGAAAGGTGGACAAAAGGACTATCAGGCCTACGATTTGATCGCCAATGTCCCGGTTAGTGATACGTTTCAAACACGCTTTAGCTATCAACATGACGAACGAGAAGATGGCTTTTTTGACGATCAGTTTGGCAAACCTGTCGACGTTACTGAATTTGACCATGTTAGAGTCGGTTTATTGTTTGAACCCACAGACGCATGGAAGATTTATTATTCCTACGATCGTTCAGATGAAACCTATTATCCTGGGGTCAATCAGCGAGTAAGGGCAACACAAACTGATCTTCGACAAACCCTGATTAACACAAAGCATGAGGGGCAGCATGAAATTAATAATCATGCCTTGACGATTGAGTATGTGACGGAAAAGGGCATTTTCTCATCGGTGACGAACCAGCGTGATAGAGACATTGATCGCCGTGAGGATGATGACTTTTTCGTTGCTAATGTGAATGCTGCAACGAATGGTATTCGTGAACAAGATACCCTGGTGGATGCGGATGTGTTCTTCCAGGAACTAAGATGGGTTTCAACTCTCGGTGGTCAATTCGAGTATCTGATTGGCGCGGATTATTACACCAATACTTCCAGTGAACACATCGATGACTTCTCGCCTGGTAGTCCGACTATTGCAACCTCAGTTATCAGGGATTGGGAGACAGATAATGATTCCTGGGCCGTTTATGGTTCCCTTGACTATAATTTTTCTAGTCTACCTTTGTCTTTGAGCGCAGAGCTACGCTATGCACGAGATGAGATATCAGGTTATGTCATAACCCGGGCACCAAATTTTAGTGCTATCCCAATTCTCGATGTTACATCCAGTAATGACTTTACCAATGTACCCTGGGGCGTAACCGTATCATGGCACCACGAAGGTACTTCTGGTGCGCTAACAGAAGCGATTAGTTACTTCAAAGTGGGTTCTTCCTATCGCCACGGTGGTATTAACCTCGGTGCAGGTCTTCCAACAGATAGGTATCCAACGGTGCCTGTTTATGATGAAGAGGATTCAATTAGCTACGAGATTGGTGTTAAAAGTGGCTGGTTTGATGGTCGCGTGAAGCTAAATGCGTCTGCCTACTATGTTTACTATCAAGACTTCCTGGATACAACAACCAATGGATGTCCACAAGAGTGTCCATTCCTCGATCCAGTAACGAATGATTCTCTAGGTTACACAGCGAATGGTGATCGGATTGAAGTGACACCAGGTGGCGCACCAGGTAATGAATCACCTACAGCGTTTTTTGTTGACAATGTCGGCGAAATTGAAGCCTGGGGTGTAGAAGTTGAAACCAGCTTTAACTTCCCCGTTGGAGACAATGGCGCACGCTTT
This sequence comes from uncultured Pseudomonadales bacterium, assembly GCA_965367925.1. Classification (GTDB taxonomy): domain Bacteria; phylum Pseudomonadota; class Gammaproteobacteria; order Pseudomonadales; family Azotimanducaceae; genus JAHRVQ01. Next base: position 5,752 of record CBDUKY010000055.1, read on the forward strand.
CAAGGTAATGTCGGTTGGGCGCGCCAGTTAGGTGAGGTAACAGAAATATCGTCTAGTGTTAGCCCCGCCCAGGCAAATGAGCTAGGTGCAAGATTGAACTATATTCGACCTACCCAGATAAAAGGCAATCTCACCTGGCGCCAACCAGTTGGCTTTATTGATGGTGCTATCTTCAAGGCGACCACAACCTACATCCATGAAAACGGTGGTGTAAGAAACCTATCGGTTAATGGCGGCACAATGGACGGTGTTGATCGCATGGATATTCGTGTCGGATTGGAGACCAATCACTGGAGCTTCACGCTAAACGGAAACAATGTACTAGACAACGAGTACTTCATTGATAGAACAGCGACCAGGTTCAGATTAGTTGATCCTGAGTACTACTTCTTTGAGCTGACCTATCGTTACCAGTAGGTATCTGGTCTAAGTAGTTTCCTCCCCCCCCCCTCGCGGTGCCGACACAAGGATGTGTCGGTGCCGCACTTTTTGTTCAATTGAAGTCTGGAGTACGCATTTTGATAGCAAAAATTTCTCTCTCAGTAGCAATGTTCGTGTTACTAGCGCTTGGACCAGCGCCTGCCAACGCTGCTGATTATCTGGACGCTGGACTGCGTCAACAGGTTGAGATACTTAAGTCTGATTATAGAAAGTCACCGACATCACCAGATAACTACCGTCAAAGAGCCAATGTGACATGGGACTGGTTAAATGCCTATGCAATGACAGGCAGATGGATACCAGTGAATATCACCGCCTTTGTAAGACCGAACTTGCCGATACAGGCTGACAGAAAAGCCATTAGCAATCTCAACGAGTCGATTGAAGATATGATCTTTCTTGATGAGCAGCCTAATGCTATTGGATCATTAACCGCTGATGTTGGGCCTCATGAGGCGAGAGCCTTTGTTACCATTCAGCAAGTTTACAAAGTTGGTGAACGACCTGTAAAAACTGGTGGTGGCTTTCTGGTAGGTAATCATTACATGGCCAACTATGCGCTTTATCAAACCGAGGACCCAACTGCTGACAACTATGTGAGTATTGCTTCAGATAACCCGGATGTTTCTTTCGCTAGTGATACAAAACCACTTTTTGGTATGCATGGTGGATTCAGAGGACCAACCCCACAATTATTTTTTAGAGTATCATCAGGTACGCTTCGTCCAGGTGACACTGTAACAATTACCTACGGTGACACAACCAGGGGTGGTCGCGGTTTTCAAATGGTCTCAACATCCACAGACTATTTGCCTTTGCCCTTATATCTATCCTTTGATGCAAATGACCGTCCTCATACATTACCCGTCCAACCAGTCAGAGTAACCGGTACAAAAATTGCCTCGGTACATGGTTTCGCACCTTCAGTGGTTCGTCCTGAAGAATCTTTCGAGATTTCAGTTCGTGCAGAAGACAGGTACTACAATCGTGCAATAGGGTCTGTACCAGCCTTTGAGGTTTTTGCTAACGACAGGCTGATTGGCACAACCCCGGCCCAGAATAAGGCAATACATGTCTTAAAAGATGTTCGTCTTGAAGCGCCAGGTATCTATCAGATCACCATCAAGTCTAAAGATGGAAAGTATGCTGGTGTCGGTAATCCAATTCTTGTATCGAAAGACGCCCAGAAAATTTATTGGGGTGAAACTCACGGCCACTCAGGTTTTGCTGAAGGTATGGGCACACCAGAACGGTTTATGCAGTGGGCGAAAGAAGATGCCAGACTCGACTTTGTTACCCACTCTGAGCATGACATCTGGTTGGATGATGCAGAATGGTTGCGACTTATCAAGAATGTTAACGAGGCGTCAGAGCCAGGCAAATTTGTCGCCTACCTGGGTTACGAATGGACCCAGCAAAACAACTATGGCGGACATCACAATGTACTCTTTCGGGATACGAATAATCGTGAGCGTATCTCAACACAGTTCTATCCTAACTTAACTGATCTCTATACCGGGCTTAGAAACGGTAGTGATGCGAAAGATGTGTTGGTCATTCCCCACGCTCATCAGGCCGGTGACTATCGGCAAACGGATCCGTCTCTGGAGCATTTAGTAGAGATTATGTCTCAGCACGGTACCTTCGAATGGTTTGGCAAGATGTACCTGAAACAAGGTCATCAGATAGGGTTCGTTGCTGCTAGTGACAACCATTTGAGTCAACCTGGATATACCAGTGTATGGCGTGGCTTTGGCTCTCAGCGCGGCGGGCTTGCTGCCGTGATGGCTGATGGAAATTCTAGAGATCAGATCTTTGATGCGATGAAGGGATTGAAGACCTACGCCACGACCGGTGACAGAATTATTATGGATGTCAAAGTTAACGGTACGGACATGGGGCAGCGTGCACCATTTGCCAATGAACGAGTGATTACCGGACGCATTTATGGAACAGCACCGATTGATTCCATCACCCTGGTGAAGAATGATATGGAGATATGGTCTAAAGACTTTATGACTAAAACCTCGAAAGGTTTTGGCAAAGAAGAATCTTTTCTTGTCACCTTCGAAAGTGAATCATTTCCTATGCATAAGAATGATAACCCAAGAGGTACCCGTGGCTGGTTGGGTTGGCTGGAGGTGAAAGGTGCAGACGTTGCCGGATTTGAAACAACAGACTTCCTAAATCCAGATATCAATTATCTAAAACGTGATGCGAAAAATCCTAACAAGCTGTACTTCGTCACGGGTACCCGTGGAGATACATCTTCAATTCAACTGGACCTGAAAAACATCAAGCGTAATGCGAGCATTCAATTTGGGCTGGAGGAAGCGCTGGAGAGCGGCAGTCCAACCCGGTTCCGGCCACCTAAGGTGACACCTAAATCTGAAGTGGCGCTCAGGTTTAAAGATATTAAGGACGGCATCACGTCTGTGGAATTGCCAATTGATGTCTACAAGGATCGAATTTCACTAAGACATATTAATACGACCGGAGAGTCCAACGTTGACTTTGAAGTTAAGGACACCAGTATGTTGCAAGGTGATTACTATTACGTTCGCGTGAAGCAGTCTAATGATGCAATGGCCTGGTCAAGCCCAATCTGGGTTGGTGGCTATCCGGCTAGATAATTTGATACTAACCTCTATATCAGGTACATGATGATGAAGAATCTACTTACTTTCTTTGTTTTACTCCAGATCAGCATGGTAAGTAATGCTGACTACTTGTCCGAGGATCTAAGGAATGATGTCGAGGACTTAAAACGTGATTATCGTCAGCAACCGACCAATAGAGAGAATTTCTCCACCCGGGTGGCCACCACCTGGGAATGGTTGAATGCCTACAGCATGACGGGTAAGTCCTTGCCGGTTAACATCACACAAATGATTCGTCCGGTCTTACCGGGAAAAGTATCTGGTCAGAGAATCAAGGCCCTTGATTACTACATCGAAGAGCTAATTTTGCTCGATGAGGATCCGGCGGCACTGGGTGAACTTGTTGCAGATGAAGGGCCGTATGAGGCGCGATCATTCGCGAGCTTTACCCAGACCTATACCGTAGGTAGCCGGGCAATTGAAACTGGTGGTAGTTTCCTGATTGCACGGCATTTCAGGCCTGGCTATGGAAAGTTTCAAGCAACTGATCCAGCAGGGGATAACTATGTATCAATCACCTCGAGTCGCGCGTCAGTTAAGTTCGAGCCAGACGGCATTCCCTTGGCTGGCATGCACGGTGGATTTGGAACAAGAGAACTTGCCTTAATCTTTAAGGTATCCAGCGGCAGACTTATGACCGGCGACACCGTCACTGTTACCTATGGTGATAGACGTGGAGGCAGCCGCGGCTTACAAATAAGTTCTGCCTCTACAGACTTCCTACCATTACCTATCTATGTTGATTTTGTTGGTAACGATCATCATTACGCCTTGCCCATTCAGCCGATCAAGGTGAGTGGCTCAACAGTAGCCGGTGTTCATGGCTTCGCGCCATCTGTCGTGCGGCCAGGAGAACCGTTTCAACTTTCGGTTCGCTCTCAGGATGCTTACTACAACCGGGCAAAGTTACCGGTACCAGGCTATAAGGTGTTTTTAAATGACGACTTGATAGCAACCACTGCACCCAGCGATATAAGTGCAATTACTATTCTGTCTGACATCAAAATATCGGAACCAGGCGTTTATAAGGTGAAGCTTGAATCCCTTGATGGCGCGATACAGGGTGCAGGTAATCCTATACTGGTGTCGAAGGACGCTGAAAAAATATACTGGGGTGATACCCACGGCCACTCTGGATTTGCCGAGGGTATTGGAACACCTGACAGGTTTATGCAGTGGGCGAGAGATGATGCACGTTTAGATTTTGTTACCCACTCAGAGCATGACATCTGGATGGATGATTATGAGTGGCAGGTGCTGGTTGACAATGTAACTAAATATTCAGAGTCAGATAAGTTTATCTCCTATCTGGGTTATGAATGGACAACCCAGAATCGGCAGGGTGGTCATCACAATGTACTTTATAGAAATGTCGGTGATCATATTCGTCTGCCAAATCAGCTTTACCCGACCCTCTCTGGTTTGTATGCCGGATTGCGTAAGGAATTCCCAATAGATGAAGTACTTGTTATTCCACATGCCCATCAGGCTGGTGACTACCGACAAAGTGATCCTGAAGTTGAAAGACTGGTTGAGATTATGTCCCAGCACGGTACCTTCGAATGGTTTGGCAAGATGTATTTAAAACAAGGCCATCAGGTTGGATTTATTGCCGGTAGCGATAACCATCTGAGTCAACCTGGCTACACAAGCCCGAAACCAGGTTATATGTCTCAACGTGGTGGTCTGGCCGCAGTGATGGCTGGTGAAGGCGGACGGGATGCAATCTTTGATGCGATGAAATCCTTAAACACCTACGCCACAACTGGTGACAAGATCATCATGGATGTTGATCTCAACGGTGTAGGCATGGGCAAGCGGGCACCGTTTGCAACGAAAAGGGTAATTGAAGGGCGGGTCATAGGAACTGCGCCGATCGACACGATTACGATTGTAAAAAATGGTGAAGAGATCTGGGCAAAAGACTATCTCACTCGACAGAAGGGCACACGAAATCAGCGAGAAACCTACTATGTGACCTTTGAAAGTGATTCAGTACCGACGCACCCTAACGATAATCCTAGAGGGACACGGGGTTGGGTCGGTGAAATGGATGTAACTGGTGCAACTGTCGAGTCTGTCGATGCCACGGACTTTTTTAATGTTATTACCAATGAGCTAGCGCAGGACCCGAATAATCCAGGCCGAATAAAGTTTTCAACCGGTACCAGGGGGGATACAAGCTCCATCAAATTGTCTATTGCGAAGGCAAAGCGCGGTGCCAGTATTAAGATAAAGCTTAAACCAGCCGAGGAGCAGGGCAGTCCTTCACGCTTTCGGGCTAGAGGGACTACCCCTGCAAGCGAAGTGGTCTTGAAGTTCTCAGAACTAAAAGATGGTATGACGGAACAGGTGATCCCATTCCAGGGTTACAACGACAAGATTATCCTACGTCGAGTGATAGAGGATGGTCCTGAAGTTGTGGAGTTCAACTATACTGACAACGGCATGCTGCAAGGGGATTACTATTATGTGCGAGTTCGTCAGGCTAATGATGCCATGGCATGGTCTAGTCCAATATGGGTTGGCGGCATTAGACCTAGATAGGACCGGGT
>CBDUKY010000056.1:0-11261 GCA_965367925.1 uncultured Pseudomonadales bacterium
CCGATGTGACAAGCATTTCCTGGCTTTCTCTGGAAGCATTGAGTAATAGTGCGACCTTTTTGTCACCGTGGTGGTTTACGGTGAAGGTTGCAAACACTGACTTGTCACGAACCTTATAGTTAGGAAAACCATGGGAGATGGTTTCAGAGGTTTCAGGAAAACCAAGGCAGAGGGTTTTTACGACATCATAGATGCTAGTCATGGGTCATCCTGGAGAAATTTATTATTGTCGTTATGGTCTTGTGCCAGTCATTAAACTTTATCAGTTGCCAGGATTATCCGCACGGTTTGCGTGGGTCTGTCGAGACCCTGGATTGACATAATTGACATAGATGCACCAACGGGGCATCGTCATCGGCCCTTGTTTTGTTGGTGACAAAGATGAACTACCACCTGTTCAGGCTGCAGGATCAAAGTCAAAACTCCCTGAAAGGCATGCTGGACCAGATCTCAATCCTGACCCCAGCGTTAACGCAGCAGGGCGCGGAAACCTGGGGCATATTCCCGGGCTTGTTTGGCCTTGCGACCAATGAGCTCTACTGGGTGGTTATGTCATCTGGGGAACTGGACCTTCAGGGCAAGATACCCTCAGACAGTATTAGTATTATCGAGCAATGGCATCTGGCGGCTACCGTGCGGCCTGTGGAACATGCGCCTAGAACAAAGCAAGGGGTCTATGTCTTTCGCTGGTTCAATATTCCGAATGATGCGGTTGACGAAGCTGCTAGCTTATCTAGCAAGGCATGGGAAACCTTTGAAGATGATTTCGATACCCAGGTTCAGGGTTTGTTTGCTGAACAGGATCGACAGCAGGCACAGGGTACGATGCTGCTGGTGACCTGGTATAAGGATTTGTCTGTCTGGCAACAAAGTCGAGAACCGGACCCTGCCGCAAGAGAATTCTTCTATCGTCGTAGTCAGCTTATGAACCACGCGACCCCCATTGCAACGCGCTTGTATCTACCCGCTTAGCTTGGTTAGTAAGGTGGTCTGGTCTACCATAGGTTAACTAGCGCCTATCTGCTGTTATCTTATGTTTGAAATCGCTGCCATTGACCATCTGGTGCTCCGCACCGACAACCCTGCCAGAATGCTGGCCTTCTATCAGGAGGTGCTGGGTTGTGAGGTGGAGAGAACCACCGGGCCTGATATTGGTTTAACCCAGTTACGGGCTGGCAGTGCCTTAATTGATATTGTTGCGGTAGATAGTCGCCTCGGTCGTATTGGCGGCGCTGCGCCAACCCAGACGGGGAATAATCTTGATCACGTCTGTCTGCAACTCAAGCCGATATCGACAGATGAAATTCGAGCCCACCTGGAAAGTAAGGGTGTTGAGGTTGGAGAGTTTGTTGACCGCTATGGTGCGCAGGGTGTGGGCCCGTCGCTCTATATCAAAGACCCTGATGGTAATGTTGTCGAGGTGAGGTCTCAGCAGGCCTTCAGAGCCAGCCCTGTCTAGCAATCTTCCAGGACGGCGAGTTTCCATGGTCGAATGGCGATCATAAAGCCATAGTTATTGGTTTCTGCATCGATCTTACTTTCCATGTCCGCGGTATATCTAACTTCTGCGGCGATTTCTTTTAAGCTCTCGGTAATCTTCCGTGCACTTTTGGCTGTTAAGCCGATCCCGCTAAATTCAAAGGCAGCTAGCTCACCGGTAAAGTCATCACCGATAAAGTCTGACTTTGCCAGGCTCAGAAATTTCTTGCGCAAGGGACCATTACGTTGCCATGAAACGTTTCGTGAGACAGGGAAGTTGACCCTGTTGCCTGGCATACATTCGATTAAACCCAGTGCTTCGATTTTTTTCAGATAGTTGTTGATGACCTTATCTGTTAGATGGGGTCTGTAGCTCATCACTTTTTTGATGCTGCCAAAGCGAAGCAACAGGTCAAAGAAAGCCAGATATTTTGGGTTGTCGGCAAAAAACCGTTCTTGTTCAAGTGTGTAGGTATGCTGGGTTGCGCCAGCATCATTGCGGCTCAGGGCGGCAATCTCCGCTATGCTCAGGCCGGCAATATGACACATCCTCTCAAAACGCTCGAGGGTAAAGCTTTTCTCTGAAAATACCCGTTTGACGCTCGCTTCACTAATCTGCAGCTCTTTTGCGATCTGTGCATAGGTGATGTCCTTGCTGCGCAATACGCGTTTTAAGGTATCTACCAGACTTGTTGTCTCATCCATCACACCGGCCTCTATTTGTTATGTTTGTGCAGCTGTAGTTTGCACAGATCGATACCTATAGCGCCAGTATTGTAATCCGCCACCGGGGCAGGTCAACCGAAAGCAAGGGACCTGGCGTAATGGGCAAAATTTGTCTTGAACTCCATAGCGAGCAAAGTAGAAAATGCTGGTTGCTACCACCGGATCTTAAGTGACCCCCTATCTATGCAATTACAATGTGATTATCAGCGCGATGGTTATCTCGTGTTGAGAAACTTCTTTAGTACCAGAGAAGTTTTACGTTTGGTCGAGTTAGTTGACCGCATTCATGCTATCTGGCTAGAAAAAAATCAGGCAATGTTCACAGAACAGGGTCTTATCAATATGCATTCGCTTACCAGTCCTGAATATTTTCAAGATGCTAAAGAAGAACGATTGGATTTTTTCAAAGCCATTGCACCGGTCAAACTTGTCGAAATGTTAGATGAGTTATTTGAAACAGAAATTTACTTCCATAATACCCAGTTGTTCTTTAATCCCCATAACCCAGCTCAGTTACCCTATTGGCACAGGGATCTGCAATTTAGTCCAATACCTGACGAGGATCAAAAGGCGCAGCAATCGGAGTTGTTATCACTCCATGTGCGGATTCCGCTTGTAAAAGAAGTTGGTATGGAATTTGTGCCAGGGACACACAACAGGTGGGATACGCCCCTTGAGCATAGTGTCAGATTGGAATTAGATGGCCACAAGAACAGTGAAAATTTGCCAGGGTCTGTACTAGTCGATCTAAGCCCCGGTGACGTGATGGTCTTTAACGCGCAAATGATTCATCGAGGCAACTACACCCAGAATGAATCCCGCAAAGCCCTTGATCTTTGTGTAGGTGCAGCGCATCCCTTTACCCGCGAAAGCCTCGATCCTGCTGTGCTGCCGGATGCAGAAGAGATGGCTTGTCTTGCCAATAACACCTGGTATGAAAGAGCCTGGCAGGTCGCGGGTAGGTAGTTAATCTGCCGGTGATTTTGAGACAGGTGCGGCGTTAGAGGTTCTACTTTCCGCAGACTGAATAATGGGCTTAAAAATCCCTAATTTCTGGCTAACGATCTCAAAGATTCTTGGTGCGATGATCTGAACGATCTTCAAAAACCTTGGTGACCAGGGCATTAGAATTTGTACAGGCTTGTCCTTCTCGATTGCCTTGATGATCGCGTCAGCCAGTTTTTGTGCTGGCATACTGCCAATCATCCAGGAAACCTTGTCCGCTACCTCGGTCATTTCCACATACATACCAGCATCGTCCATATAGCCCGGGGCGATGACACTTGCACTGACCTTGCTCCCATCGATCTGTGCGCTTAAGCGTAATGAGTGGGTAAAGCCGATTAAACCTGCCTTCGTTGCCGCATAGGGTTCAGAGTAGGGCGGTGGGAAAAAGCCAGCAGCAGAGGCGATGTTAACGATATGGCCTTGATTCCTTGCATACATATCCGGCAGTGCAAGTTGCGAGAGCAACATGGGTGCAGTGAGATTTACGTCGATGACTTTGGTGATCTCCGATTGGCCAAGATCCTTATATTTCCCCCAGGTTTCAAGACCGGCATTGTTGATTAGGAAATCAATATGGCCAAAGGCATTCATGGTTTCGGTGTATAGCCGTTGCCGGTCAGCAGCATCACCAACATCAGCAGTAATGGGCACTGCCTTGACTCCCATCTGGTTTATTTCCGCTGCCAGGTTCGCAAGCGCCTCACTTGAGCGAGCAGAAATCACCATGTTGATACCGTAGCGTGCAAAGGTTTTGGCAATGTAAACACCAAGCCCACGTGAGGCACCGGTAATAAGAGCAACCTGGCCAGGAACTATTTGCATTCGACTTCCTTATTGTTGTTATTTTAATTATTAAGTGGCGACCGCTAACATTTTTCTATTGTCGTCTCGTGCCCTTACTGCCTGGGGAAAATCTTGCCAGGATTCAGAATTTGATTTGGGTCTAACGCCAGTTTTAGCCTTTGCATCACCGCAATCTCCGCTTCAGAGCGGGAAAGGTCTAGATGATCTCGTTTTTGAAGACCAATACCATGTTCTGCGGAAATCGATCCTCCTCGTGGAGGCAGGCCCGCGTAAACAGTATTGACCACCTCCTCACGGGTCTCCGCATCACCGCTACCGACGCCAACAATTACGTGTAGATTGCCGTCTCCCAGGTGCCCAAACACCATACAGGTGTTGTCAGGCCATCTGGCATCGAGCGCGGCGCGCAGCTCAACCACATAGGATTCCATTTGATCAAGTGAAACACTGATGTCGAATGTCGAGATGGGGCTATTTTGCCCGACCTGTTTAACATCATCGCGAATTGCCCACATGGCATCTCGTTCACTCTGACTCATGGCGATCACCGCATCTTCGATCATGCCTTGCTCCAGTGCGCTACCTAGTACCTGAACAAATCGTTCATGGTCTGATTCGATGTGACCGCCCATTGCTTCAAGCAAGATGTAATATTTGTACTGGCCAGTTAACGGCGGGGTGCCGAGCGCCGGTGGTCTGGTGACCAGCTGATAAAACTCGTCCCATAAAACTTCGAAGGCACTTAAGGTGCCACCTAGACTGGTATCAATATAGTTAAGAAAATTTGTAACCTGGGTAAAGCTATTGGTACCAATAAAGGCCATATCCTGGCTGAGTGGTGCAGGTCTGAGTCTGAGTACCAGGCGAGTAACGACGCCAAGGGTGCCTTCTGAACCAATGAACAGCTGCTTTAGATCGTATCCAGTATTGTTCTTGATAATCTTGTTCATCGAAGACAACACAGTACCGTCAGCAAGTACAACCTCCATGCCGAGGATTTGATCCCTGATCATGCCGTAGCGAATCACGCGGTTACCGCCGGCATTGGTTGCGACATTACCACCAATAGTTGCTGAACCACGGGAACCGAGATCCAACGGAAAGATCATGTTGTGCTTCTGCGCGGCTTCCTGGATTGTTTGCAGAGGTACACCTGCCTCAACAGTCATGGTCCGGGACTGGACATCAATAGATTCAATCTTATTCATTCGCTCGAGGGAAAGCGCGATTTCGTTTGTGTTGCAATTTATTCCATTTACAAGCCCGGTCATGCCACCAACAGGGACAATTGACTGGTTTTGTGCATTGCAGGTTTTGAGTATTTCAGCGACCTCGGCAGTGGATTGCGGCCGCAGTAACAGGGCGGGTGTGACATCCTTTGGTAGCTGCCTTTCGTTAAGCGCTTCCCCTTGTATGACGCAGCCTTTAGAAAGATTAGCAGCCAGGCTTGAGATGGCTTCAGACATCGTAACTCCCCTCATAGTTAGGCAATAGCTTACCGAATTCCAGCGCCGGTGCCAGTATCTGTTTTAGGCCCGTTTCTGAGCAAAATCCACAACCCTTGTGGTGCTGGGAAAATTACGGTCATAATAGGCTAATCTGCTTTTACGAACGGCCTACTAATAACTATCTACTGATATAAAACATATCTGATCAAAAAGAGGTGATGTGATGAGTGAAGCTGTAAGTCAACCGATGTTTCCGGACCCCTATACTATGAACATCGAGGATATCGATGTGGGTGATCCCATGTTGTTTAAGTACGACGCAATCTGGCCCTACTTCGAACGATTACGAAATGAGGCACCAGTTCACTACTGTAAGAACGGCCAATTTGGTCCTTACTGGTCCGTCACCAAATTCAACGACATCATGGAAGTTGAAAAAAACCATGAAGTCTTCTCGTCAGAAGTTGGTGGGATTACGATCTTTGAACGCATGGCGGATTTTAAAACTTCTAGTTTTATTCAGATGGATCCACCAAAGCACGACCTGCAACGTAAAACCGTCACAGGTGTGGTGGCCCCTCGAAACCTTTCATTACTTGAACCCATTATTCGTGAACGTGCCGCAAAAATTCTTGATGAATTGCCAATCGGTGAAACCTTTAACTGGGTAGATAGAGTGTCCATTGAGTTGACCACTCAGATGTTAGCAACCTTGTTTGATTTTCCTTTTGAAGATCGCAGGAAGCTTACCTACTGGTCAGATGTTGCAACTTCATCGGAAGCAAATGGTGGCACGACACCTGAAGCGGAACGTCGTGCGGCACTGATGGAATGTCTTGAGGTGTTTACCGGCCTCTGGAATGAGCGCATTAACAAGGAGCCAGGTAATGATCTGATTTCCATGATGGCCCATGGTAAAGATACCCAGAATATGGACCCAATGGAGTATCTTGGCAATCTTATTCTGTTGATTGTCGGTGGTAACGATACAACCCGAAACTCAATTTCCGGTGGTGTTTATCATCTAAATCAGAATCCTGAGCAGTATGATAAGTTACGTGGCAACCTGAATCTGATTCCTAATATGGTTTCAGAGATTATTCGTTATCAGACTCCACTTGCACATATGCGCCGAACCGCGACTCAGGACTATGTGCTGGGCGGTCAAAAGATCAAGAAGGGTGACAAGGTAATCATGTGGTACGTATCCGCTAATCGCGATGAAGATGTGATTGATCGTGCCAATGAGTTCCTGATTGATCGGGAGCAGGCGAGACATCACACGTCATTTGGCTTCGGTGTCCATCGCTGTATGGGTAATCGCCTCGCTGAAATGCAGCTTCGCACAGTCTGGGAAGAAATTATGAAGCGCTTCAAACATATCGAAATTGTTGGTGAAGTTGAGCGCACCCAGTCCCCGTTTGTTAAAGGCTATGAGGTGGTACCGGTTAAATTGCATACCTGGTAGCAACTGCGTGATTGAAAAAAGCCATCGAGCCTGTGCTCGATGGCTTTTTTATTTCTGGAGAGAATTACCTGATTTGGCAGCAATGACAATTACCGGGTCCGTTGTCTTCTTTTGTGAAACCCTGACTGTCTCTGCTGTGTCTTTTGTTCTGGCAAGTGCCTGCTAGCCCATACCCTCAACTTTCAAAATGTTTTTCCAGAGTAGACCAGGAAGAAAACGTCGGAGCCGCCAGATGTTTTTGGTGCCCTTGCCTGGAAAGACAAACAACTCATTTTTTTCAAGTGATTGATCAATTGCGGCAAGCACATCCTCGGCTTCAATATGCTCACCTGAATCGAAAACTTTGGGCCAGACTGTTTGCCTTGCCTGATCGAGCAACGGTGTTTTTACCGGTGGTGGACAAACGCAGGCGATCTTTACCTTGCTATCAAGATGCTCATGGTAGAGCACTTCAGTAAAGGCCACGACCGCGAATTTGCTGGCATCGTAGGCAGCCATGTATACCGTTGGTAGCCAACCCGCGATCGAGGCAAAGTTAATAAGTTCACCTTCATTACGCGCTAGCATGGCGGGTAGGGCAGCCTTGGTCGTATTGACGACACCACCAAAATTGATATCCATGACACGCTGGAAAACTTCAGGCTCTTGATCAACGATTTTACCCAGCGGCATGATGGCGGCAGCATTGTAGACCCGCTTTATAGGTCCAAGCTTCGCCTCGGTTTCATTGACAGCATCCTGTACAGCCTGAAAATCAGTGACATCTGTCTGGAAGGTACGAATATTCTGGGTGCCTTCTGCGGTTTCAAGCAGGCCTTTCTCGTTGACATCCAGGGCCGCGACTTGAAACCCCTGTTTTGCTAGTTTGCGGGCTGCTAACTGGCCCATGCCACTACCTGCACCTGTAATTAAAACTGAATCCGTCATTGTGATTTCCTTTTCTGCTGGGTCTGTTGTCACTGTATGGCTAACAATCATATAGTACCTAAGTATTGGTCTAGTGCACGAACATCAAATCAAGAGGGAATTTCTAGTGATAGATATCATTAACAAGCTGACCCTGGCTGAAAAGGTTCAACTCGTATCCGGTGCCAGTCTCTGGCGCACACAGCCTATCGAAGGTGCCTCGATTCCAGAGATGAAGGTTAGCGATGGACCAAATGGTGTACGTGGCGACGGCGGCGTTGCTGCAGCGTCCTTCCCTGTTGGTATTTGTATGGCCTCAACCTGGAATACAGCCCTCGTTGAAAAGTGCGGCACTGCGATCGCAGAGGAAGCGAAAACTAAAGGCGTGCAGGTGGTGCTTGGACCAACCATCAATATTCATCGAACACCCCTTGGTGGTCGTAACTTTGAGTGCTACTCAGAAGATCCGTATCTTTCTGGCATCCTCGCAAGCAGTTTTACAGATGGTGTGCAGGCGGAAGGAATTGGCGCCTGCGTAAAGCATTTTGTCTGTAATGATTCCGAATTTGAACGGCATACCATCTCAGTTGAAGTCGATGAGCGAACCTTACGTGAAATCTATTTGCGACCCTTTGAAATTGCTATCAAGCGCAGTAACCCATGGACCATTATGGCGTCTTATAACCGCATCAATGGGGTCTATGCCTGCAGCCATGACAAGCTGGTCAATCAAGTTCTCAAGGGGGAGTGGGGCTACGACGGCCTGGTGATTTCTGACTGGTTCGCTGCGAAAGAAACCGTGCCAAATGCCCTCGGCGGTCTAGACCTTGAAATGCCTGGTCCTGCCATTGCATGGGGTGACAAGTTATTAGCCGCGGTTGAAGCTGGTGAAGTTGAAGAGGCCTTGTTAGATGAAAAGATAAGCCGTTTGTTAAGGACCATGCAGCGCACAGGTTTGTTCGATGATGTGTCAGTGACACCTGAAGTTGGTATTAATAAGCCTGCGCACAAGGCGCTCACCTATCAGGCAGCGATTGAAGGTATGGTGCTCGTGAAAAACAATGGTTTGTTACCGCTAGAGACCAACGACCTTAAAAAGGTTGCCTTGATCGGACCGAATGTTAGTGATTATCGCATTATGGGTGGTGGTTCCTCTGCCCTTAAACCTCATTATGTCTCGACGCCATTGGATGCGTTGGCAGAAAAGTTCCCTCAGATAGAAACAACTGTCGCATCAGGTTGTAGAACCCATAAATATATTCCTGAAGCGGATCGAGAATTGCTTTCCCCCGGGGCTGGTGCAAATGCTACTGGCCTCCGCTGCCGATTTTTTGAAAATGGACTCAATGGCACTGAAATCAGCGAAAGAGTTATTGCCAGGGGTACCTTGATGCTACAGGGCCTTGGCAGCATAGGCGGCGACGCGGCAATTGCAGAAGGTCAACTAACGCCTAAGATAAGTGGTGTTCATGAATTTGGTCTACTCTCAACGGGCAAGGCAAAGATGTATCTCGATGGAGAGTTACTGATTGATAACTGGGATAATACAACCCAGGGGGATGCCTTTTTTACCCAGGGAACAACAGAAAAGACTGGCCAGCGGGAGTTGAAAGCAGGTCAATCCTATGAGCTAAAGATCGAATTTGAAGCAGACTTGCAGAATACCTTCCGTGCCCTGCGTTACGGTATTTTGCCGCCAGACCTTGAGGGCGGCATTGAAAACGCGGTTGCCCTGGCGAAAGCTTCAGATGCTGTGATCTTGATGGTTGGCACCAATGACGACTGGGAAACGGAAGGCAATGATAAGGAAATGCTAGCGCTGCCAGGTATGCAGAATGAGCTTATTAAGCAGGTGATTGCTGCCAATCCTAAAACCGTGGTGGTAAATAATAGCGGCTCACCTGTGGCCATGCCCTGGTTAGATGAAGCCCCGGCGGTAATTCAGACCTGGTTTGCTGGCCAGGAGTTTGGCAATGCGCTGGTTGATCTAATCTCCGGGGCTGCGAACCCCTCAGGTAAGCTACCTATTACCTTCCCCAGGCGGCTTGAAGATACCCCGGCGTTTACTAGCTATCCCGGCGAATTCGGCAAGGTGCATTATGGTGAGGGTTTGTATGTCGGTTATCGCTGGTACGATTCCCGTGATATAGAGCCATTGTTAGCCTTCGGTCACGGCTTATCCTACAGTGACTTTTCCTTCTCTGACCTTGCTATTGATGGGTCAGGTCCAAACCAGAAGTTGACCTTCTCAATTGCTAACACCAGCGAACGAACAGGTCAGGAAGTCGCGCAAGTTTATGTAGAACCAATATCACCGACAGTGGCGAGACCACATATGGAGCTAAAAGCTTTTACCAAGGTCGAGATTGCTGCCGGTGAGAGAAAACAAATTCAGATAGCTCTAGATGCAGATGCATTTGCTTATTGGGACCTGGATAAGGGTGCCTGGCATGTCGCACCTGGTGACTATCGAATTCATGTTGGTAATTCGAGTGTCAATCTACCCTTGAGTGGCATGGTGTCCATAAGCTAGACGAAAAAAAGCCGGGCGTCACCCGGCTTTTTTATCCCCTGATATGAACTGGCTAGTTGGACGAGGTTGGTACATCAGTAAATGGGATGCCCTTATCTAATCTAACGTCTTGCGGTAAGCCAAGTACGCGCTCAGCAATAATGTTCGCCATGATCTCATCGGTACCACCGGCGATTCGTAAGCCAGGGATACTCATATAAGTGGACTGGAACAAATTATCGAAGTCTTCTGTACCAGGTGACCACATGATGCCTGCCTGCTCCATCAGATCGATAGCAAAGGAGGCGAGGTCCTGTGACTTGGGTGCACCAACCAGCTTACCAATACTGTTTTCTGGCCCAGGTATTTCACCTCGTGACAGCGCGGTCATAGAGCGATAGCCGGTATACTTAAGACCAGCTTCCTGAACATACCAGTTAGCTAGCTTTGCTCTTACGTTTCGATCCTTGATGGCAGGCTCGTCGTTGATTTCAACCTGTTGGGCAAGTTTCATCGCCGTGTTAAAGCCAGCGGCACCACCACCGCCACCAATTGAAGCACGCTCATTCATCAAGGTTGTCAGTGCAACCTGCCAGCCCTGACCAACTTCACCAAGGCGCTGGGAATCAGAAACTCGAACGTCAGTAAAGTAGACTTCATTAAAGCCTGACGCACCGGACATTTGCTTAATTGGTTTTATCTCAATACCAGGTGATCGCATATCAATAAAGAAGTAACTGAGGCCCTGGTGCTTGGGCACATTAGGATCGGTTCGCAGCACCAGAATGCCCCAATCAGAGTACTGGGCACCGGAGGTCCAGATCTTTTGACCATTAATAATCCAATCGTCACCATCCCGTTCAGCCTTGGTGCGAAGTGCCGCGAGGTCAGAACCACCAGCTGGTTCACT
>CBDUKY010000057.1:0-11156 GCA_965367925.1 uncultured Pseudomonadales bacterium
AGTCTATTTCTGCTCAATAGAGATAGCAGGCGAAAGGCCATCAATATGATCGACATCGGGTTTTTCCATCAATGATAGAAATTGCCTGGCATAGGCCGAAAGGGACTCGACGTAGCGCCGCTGACCCTCCGCATACAAGGTGTCGAAAGCCAGGGAGGACTTACCAGAACCAGAAAGGCCAGTGACTACCACTAACTGATCCCTCGGAATTTCAAGATCAATGTTTTTAAGGTTGTGGGTTCTGGCACCACGAATAACTATGCTGCTCGTGCTAATAACTAGCTGCTCCTGTGAGTAATGACCAATGGTCGTGTGGGATCTCGCCGCAATGAAAGTACGATTTCACTGATCGGTTCTGTGAGAGAATGTTGTGTCACAGCTAGTCGAATTTGCTATCATCCGCCTGCGAAATAGATGGCATCCCTTGGCCATCTCCAACCCGCGCGAGGGGACAGATATTATAAGTTTGTGCTCCGCTAATCAAAGTTCTCTAGTCAACGTTTCATTATACAAGTCTGCATGAATCAATCAGAACTTAGCGCAACATTATCCATTGCCTTACTCTACATCGTCAGGATGCTGGGTTTATTTATGGTATTGCCCGTTCTACCACTACTGGTGGATTCAATTGATGCGGCGACGCCGTTTCTCCTTGGTCTGGCGTTAGGTGCCTATGGCCTGTCCCAGGCTAGCTTACAAATTCCCATGGGCATGTGGTCTGACCGATTTGGACGTAAGCGGATTATTGCGATTGGTTTGTTAATGTTTATCACCGGTAGTCTAGTAGCTGGTTTCTCTGACAATATTTACGGCATTATCGTCGGCCGTTTCCTGCAAGGTTGCGGGGCTATCGCAAGTAGCCTGCTAGCGCTGCTTGGGGATGTGACCCGGATGCAAAATCGCTCCAAAGCCATGGCCGTTGTGGGGATGAGCATTGGTGCCTCCTTTGGTATCGCGCTGATTTTAGGGCCCTATATCAATAGCCACTGGGGCATTAGCGGGGTATTTTTGACCACCGCAGCACTGGGCTCATTGGGTCTATTGGTGTTGCTTGGGGTACCAGATACAAAGATCGCTAGCAGTGTCCCAGCGCTACCCATGAAGTTATCCCTGGTGAAAGACGTGCTCAAGGATGGCGGCATTATGCGGGCAACCCTTGGGGTATTTTTGCTGCACTATATGTTGATGTCGGGTTTTGTCGTGTTTCCACTCCTGTTGCTGGGTACAGCGAATATTCCGGCAGCTGAACATTCCCAGTATTACTTCTATATGCTCGCCTCGACCTTTATCTTTATGGGGCCATTCATGTGGCTATCGGATAAGAAAGGCTATGCCAGAGCGATGGCATTTTGCATGATTCTGGTACTTATCGGTGCAAATCTTGTATTAGCAATCAGTCAGTCTTTTATGGCAGTAATGGTAGGGCTGGTGTTGTTTTTTATGGCATTTAATCTACTAGAAGTTATCTTCCCTTCAATGGTGTCCAAGCTAGCGCCCGCGGGCAGCCGTGGATCTGCGATGGGCGTCTATTCAACGGCGCAGTTTGCCGGTGCATTTGTTGGTGGGGCGATAGGCGGTTACGTACTTGGCGGTTGGGATATTGCTTACCTGTTGTATGCCAATGCCGCAATCTGTCTGGTCTGGGTGGGGTTAAGCATCGGTCTACCGGCTTCAAAAAATGTCTCGACCCTGGTATTTAGTTACACCGGTAGTAAAGAACAAAGTGCGCAAGAGATACTGAACGCGGTATTATCTGTCGCTGGTGTTATTGAGGCGGTAATTGTTGAGGCTGATGAAATTGCCTACTTGAAAGTCGACAATAATCTATTAGATACCCAGACCCTTAACACCATGGGCCATATAGCAGCATAGTTCGAACAATTAACACAATAAAGAGATAGCAGGTGAGCTGAAGGCACCTTGTCAATCCGAATAGCATCAGAATGAGAGGAGAGCGCCATGGCGCGTGGAATCAATAAAGTCATCATCGTAGGTAATCTGGGCAATGATCCAGAGACCCGGTATTTACCAGACGGCAATGCGGTGACGAATGTGAGCGTTGCGACAAGCCAGTCATGGCGTGATAAAGAAACCGGCCAACAAAACGAACGCACAGAGTGGCACCGGGTTGTGTTCTTCCGGCGGCTTGCAGAAATTGCCGGTGAATACTTAAAGAAAGGCTCGAAGATCTATGTCGAAGGTAGCCTTCGAACCCGCCAATGGGAAAAAGACGGCCAGAAGCACTATTCCACAGAGATCGTCGCAAACGAAATGCAAATGCTCGATAGTCGTGGCGGTGAAATGGGCGGTGGCGGTGGCTATAACCAGTCAGCCCCGAATAATGCTGGCGGAAACGCTGGTGGTGGGAACAACAATAGTGGTGGCAATAGTAATGGCCCGTCCTATGATGCACCTCCGCCGGAAGACTTTGATGATGACATCCCCTTTTAGGATGTCATCGGTCCTCTAGGCTAACCCCATCATCACCAGACCAAGAAGGCCAAAACCAAGTAGCAGCCTGTAGATGACAAAAGGCGTAAAGCCAATTTTGTTAATGTAGTCGAGGAAATACTTGATACAAAAGTAAGCTGTGACTGCCGAGATACTAAACCCCAGCAACATGCTTCCCCAATCGACCGGTGCCTGTTGCTGGAACAGGTCAGCACCCATCAATACGCTCGCTCCGAGAATGGTTGGAATGGCCATCAAAAATGAAATCCTCGATGCAGCTTCGCGGTTATAACCGAGAAAAAGTGCCAGGCTCATGGTGATGCCGGATCTAGACGTTCCAGGAATCAAGGCGAGACACTGGGCAAAACCAATGACTAACGCATCCTGCCATTTAAGGTCCTGAGCCTTATACTTCCCGCTGCTTTTTTTATCCGCTATATAAAGTACCAGACCAAATATAATCGTGGTGGCAATAATAATGTGCAGGGATCTTAGTTCCCCGGCAATCAAGTCCTTTGCTAGAAAGCCGATCGGGATAATCGGTAAGCTCGCCAGTAAAAGGTTGATGGCAAAGTAGCTGGATTCACTGGGCTTACCTGCAAGATGTTTAAAAAATGCGCTTATTAGTTCGACTAACTCGAGCCTGAAGAACCATAACACGGCAGTCAGGGTGCCGAGGTGTACCGCAGCATCGAAAGCCAATCCCTGGTCTGCCCAGCCAAAAATATTAAAAGGCAGGATCAGGTGGGCAGAGCTGGAAATAGGGAGAAATTCAGTTATGCCTTGAACCAGGGCGAGAATAATTGTCTGTATTGCGTCCAAGAGCTGCTCGATTTTGAAAAGCGCAGTTTATCGAGCCGAACCTTTAACCACAAACCTGTAATCAGAATCTGATCTACATCATAAAGCCACCGAATTTTTTCGTTGAATGGGCTACAATTCGCACCATGGCTGAAATCGCATTATTCCCCTTACCTCTGGTTCTGTTTCCGGGCGGTCGAACCCCTTTGCAGATCTTTGAGCCTCGCTATCTAGATATGGTGAAAAACTGCATGCGGGAGGAAATTGGCTTTGGTGTTGTACTCATTAAGGATGGCGATCAAGTGCTGCGCAATCTGGACCAGCAATTACCAGCCGTTGCTCATAGCGGCACCTACTGCACAATCGTCGACTTCGATCAGAAAGCGAATGGCTTGCTGGAAATCACAATTGAAGGGCAGGTGAAGTATGCGATCAGAGATCAGTATGAGTCCGAAAACAGATTGATGATGGCGCAGGTAGAGTTTTTGCCGCTAGAGGACGACATGCCAATTCCTGAGAATAAGCAGCATCTGGTAACGCTGCTTGAATCTTTAACCCAACATGATGCAGTGGCAGGGCTATCCCTTCAAATTGACTTCAATGATGCCCGGGATGTTGGCGGACGGCTGACAGAGTTGTTGCCTTGTTCTAATGACTTCAAGCAGCGCATGTTGGAGATGAAGAACCCTGTGGCGAGGCTTGGTGAGCTTGAAAAGCTCATATTGAAAATGCAGAGCTCCAAACAGTAGTTCCAGGGCCAATTTTTAGGCTATTCCTCCTTAAAACATCCACATTTAGTTTCAAGCTTTGATTCGCCGTTTCGGTATAATGGCGGGATTTTCAGCGAAATATTGATAAATGACGGTTCAAGAAGACATTCGAGCAATGGGTGCTGCTGCCAGGCAGGCCTCGGTTGCGATTAACAAGGCCAGTACTGCGCAGAAGAATGATGCGCTGTTGGCAATTGGTGAGGCGATTCTTTCCCAGCGAGAGCAGTTGTTCCTGGAAAATAAAAAGGATCTAGAAAATGCTGAGAAAAATGGCATTTCTGATGCACTACTAGACCGTCTAACCTTCAATGACGCGCGTTTTGACACGATGGTGGCTGGCTTGCAGCAAATTGCCAATCTGGAAGATCCGGTTGGTGAGATTACTGATCTGGCTTTTCGACCAAGTGGCATTCAGGTCGGCAAAATGCGAACCCCGCTGGGCGTGATTGGCATCATTTACGAGTCCAGACCAAATGTGACGATCGATGCCGCGAGCCTTTGTATCAAATCGGGCAATGCCACCATTTTGCGTGGTGGCTCCGAGTCCATATTCTCCAATCGAGCACTTGCGGATTGCATTCAGGCAGGTCTAAAGGCCGTTGGCTTACCATCCGAGGTGGTACAACTGGTGCCAACAACAGATCGCGCTGCAGTGGGTGAAATGATTACGCTGAGCGACTATATCGACATCATTATTCCCCGCGGCGGCGCAAGTTTAATCGAGCGTATATCTGCCGAGGCGACCATTCCAGTGATCAAACATCTAGACGGTATCTGCCACGTTTTTATTGATGGGAATGCCGATAGACAAATGGCAATCGACATCGCGATGAATTCCAAATGTAATCGCTATGCAGTTTGCAACGCCATGGAGACCTTGCTGGTAGACAAAGCCATTGCTCATGATCTACTGCCTGAGCTCGCTAGCCTATATATTGCTGAAGGCGTTGAACTGCGCGGTTGCGAAGAGACCGTCAAGCTTTTGTCTAACGTCGGTGAGATTAAGAAAGCCACTCTGGAAGACTGGTCAACAGAATATGTAGCGCCGATTCTCTCCATCAAACTGGTAGCTGGTCTTGATGAGGCTATTACCCACATTAATAAATATAGTTCTCAGCATACTGATACCATCGTCACCGATAGCTATGAAAACGGCCAACGATTTTTACGTGAAGTGGATTCAGCGTCCGTATTGATCAATGCTTCAACACGTTTTGCTGATGGTTTCGAGTTTGGTCTTGGGGCGGAAATTGGCATTTCCACTGACAAGCTACATGCACGGGGACCTGTTGGATTACATGGTTTGACCACACAGAAATTTATTGTCCTGGGTTCAGGACAGGTTCGCACATGACAGCAGGTGTAGCCATTTTTGGCGGAACCTTTGACCCTATTCATATTGGCCATCTGCGCTCAGCGCTGGAAGTTCGAGAATTACTCGACGGTGTTGACGTTAGATTGCTTCCATCAAATATACCACCGCATCGAGATGCACCTGGTGCCACACCACAACAGCGCTTAAAGATGCTTGAGCTGGCAATAGAAGGTGTACAAGGGCTACAGATAGATACCCGGGAACTTGATCGGAAAGGCAGGTCTTATATGTATGACACCTTGTCTGATATCAGATCGGAGCTTGGCCCAGATATACCGATTTACCTGGTGCTCGGCGAAGATGCGTTTAACCTGTTACACGAGTGGCACAATTGGCAGGCATTGACTGATGTTGCGCATATTCTGGTGCTAGGTCGCCCTGGTGATAAAAAGCAGCCTGAGCAGACAGTACAAAACTGGTCAGCAGATAAATGGGTTCAAGCATTGGCGAGCCTGTCATCCAGTGCCTGCGGTGGCATAGCAAAGGTGACCTTGTCACAACTTGATATATCGGCAACAAAAATACGCGCCTTATGTGGTGCTGGTGCGGCCATTGACTATCTTGTACCAAAGTCAGTTGCTGCATTTATTAAGCAAGAAGAATTGTATCGGGCAAAATGTGCCTGAATTTATAGGAGTAGCTTGAACGCTATGGAATCTGAAGAACTGAAAGAGCTAGTGATTGATGCATTGGATGACATGAAAGGCAATGACATTCAGTGCCTTGATGTGAGAAAACAAACCGATATTGCGGACTATATGGTGGTGGTAAGTGGTACATCAAGCCGTCATGTATCTGCACTTGTGGACAATGTTGTTGTCGAAGCAAAGAAGCAAGGCATCGTACCGATTGGTGTTGAAGGTCGTGAAGATGGTGAATGGATCCTAATTGATCTGTCAGATGTACTTGTTCATGTCATGGTGCCAAAGGCGCGTGATTTTTATGACCTGGAGCGGCTCTGGTCTATGAATCCGAAAGCCGAGGAGACAACGATTATTGAAAATTGAGTTGCTTGCGGCTGGAACCAAGCCACCAGATTGGATTGCGACAGGTATCAATGAATACCAGAAGCGGCTGCCCCGGGACTGGCAATTTGATATTAGAGATATTCCAGTTGCCAGACGCCGGAAGGGCGAGCCAGTGTCGAAGCTCAAGGCCGAGGAAGGCAAGCGTATGCAACTGGCGATGAACAAATCTGCAAGAATAGTCGCTATGGATAAAGGCGGCGCGAATTGGAGTACAGAACAGTTGGCGAGCAAACTCTCCACCTGGCAAACAGAATATGGCCATGTACAATTCCTAATTGGTGGACCCGATGGCTTGTCTGATGAGAGTCTTGCGGCGGCCACGGATACCTGGTCCCTTTCAAAGCTTACCTTCCCGCATTTTATCGTTCGGGTAATGCTCGCCGAACAAATTTATCGAGCCTGGTCTGTGCTCAATAACCACCCTTATCATAAGTAGCACGCGATGGCAGAACCACTAGCGTTAAAAGATCATAGCGGAGAGAGTCAGATTTACTTTGACCGAATCGTGCTTGGCTTTGGTCTGCTATTGCTACTCACTATTTTTCTGGTGGCTAGATTATTTTATTTGCAAATTGTTCAGCACGATTTGTACGCCACACTTTCAGATAAGAATCGTATTCAAGTGCAATCTGTGCCACCCACCAGAGGTCTGATATACGATACCCATGGTGAGTTGATTGCTGACAATGTACCAACCTATAGCCTGACAATTACCAGAGAGCGGGTTGAAGATATAGATGCCACCATTGCGGAACTCGATGAATTAGTTGGTATTTCCGAGGCACAAATTAGTTCTTTCAAACGTCGGTTGGCCCGCCGTCAACGTCCCTTCGAGTCAGTACCTCTGCTATTTAAGATGTCTCCCGAAGAGATCGCAAAAGTTAGTGTCAATCGCTTTAATATGCCCGGTGTTGAAGTTGAAGCCTCCCTGGTTCGGCACTACCCCAAAGGTGAGTTAATGGCCCATGCCCTTGGTAGTGTGAGGCGGATAAATGAAAATGATGCAAGTCATCTAGATCCAGTAGCCTATTCGGGCACGAACCATATTGGCAAGATTGGTATTGAACGCTATTACGAAAAAGAACTGTTAGGCCAGGTGGGATATCAACGGGTCGAAACCGATGCCAGGGGCCGGGTCATGAAAGTCCTTGATTCAACGCCGCCAATTCCTGGTAAGAACCTGACCCTCTACGTTGATTCTGGTTTGCAACAGGCCGCCAGCGATGCACTTGGTGATAGACGTGGTACGGTGGTTGCCATCGACCCGAAAACAGGTGGGATTCTTGCCCTGGTCAGTAAACCTTCCTATGACCCGAATCTATTTGTGACTGGCATAGATTTTAAAACCTACGCCCAGCTACGTGATTCGATCGACGTGCCCTTATTTAATCGTGCCCTCCAGGGGCAATATGAACCAGGCTCCACCCTTAAACCGTTTATTGGTTTAACAGGGCTGGCAACAGGTATCACTACACCTGACTTCACCATAGAAGATGAAGGCTGGTTCAAGTTACCAAATAACGAAAGGCTTTATCGAGATTGGAACTGGCGTAAAACCAATGCGGGTGGACACGGTAAAGTAAACCCACAAAAGGCTATTTACCGATCCTGTAACGTATATTTTTATCAATTGGCGGTGAAGCTCGGTATTGAGCGAATTCATGATCATCTGGCGCTGTTTGGTTTTGGACGTAATACAGCAATCGATCTACCTGAAGCGAGAAGCGGCCTACTACCTTCCCCGGCCTGGAAAAAAGCGGTTCGTAATCAATCCTGGTTCCCGGGTGATACAGTCAATATTGGTATTGGTCAGGGCGATATCCTTGTCACACCAATGCAACTCGCTTCAGCGATTGCAACCCTTGCCAATCGCGGTAAGGCGGTCATGCCACGGATGATGAAGTCTGGTGCGGAGCTACCAGAAATACCCGCTAAAAAGAAACTCCATGATATAGAACTTATTCCAGACCATGTCTGGGATCTGATTCTTAAATCAATGGAAATGGTGGTTCATCGGGGTAATCAGGTCTATGGTGAAAATGGTACTGCCTGGGCGTATATCGGCAGAGACATCTCTTATCGCATGGCCGGAAAGTCAGGCACTGCGCAGGTGGTTGGTATTGCTCAGGGTGAGGAATATGACGAGGACCTGATCGATGAACGAAACCGGAAACATGCCTGGTTTGTCGCTTTTGCACCAGTAGAAGATCCGCAAATCGCCCTGGCAGTATTAGTTGAGAATGGCGGTGGCGGTAGTCAAATTGCATCACCAGTGGCACGTCAGGTGATTGACTACCATCTGCTTAATAACAAAGAAGCCAGGGTGGCATTGCAATAATGAGTCAGGATTTTGTCAGAAGTCTAGGTGATGGCAGTATTGGCTTCGAGCGCCGGCTTGGTAGCAGTAATCACTTTTTCCATCTTGATGTCATACTGATGTTGCTCATCGCGGCGATTATTTGTTATGGCTTGCTCATCTTGTATAGCGCTGTCGGTAGAGAGGTGGCACCAGTCACTTCGCAGGCAGTAAAAATTGGTATTGCCTTTGTCGTGATGGTGGTGATGGCGCAAATCTCACCGATCTTCTACTTACGGTTAGCCCCTTTCTTATTTGTTGGGGGGCTGGTGTTGCTAGTACTTGTTGAGTTCTTTGGTAGCACGGTGAATGGTTCCCAGCGTTGGCTAAGAATCCCAGGGTTAATAACCTTTCAACCATCAGAGATTATGAAACTGGTTGTGCCCATGATACTTGCCTGGTATTTCCACGATCGGCACTTGCCACCCCGGGCCAAGCATCTGTTCTGGGCCATGGTAATGATTGGTTTGCCGGTGATGATTATTGCTGTGCAACCGGACCTTGGCACCGCGCTGATTATTGGCGCTTCTGGCATGTTGGTGTTGTTTCTGGCAGGCGTGCAATGGCGATATGTTTTCGGGGTCATTGGCCTTGGCCTCGTTTCCGCACCAGCTATGTGGTTTGTCTTACGTGACTATCAAAAGCAGCGGATCCTTACCCTGTTAAACCCTGAACGTGATCCCCTGGGTCATGGCTGGAATATTATTCAATCCAAGACAGCGATTGGATCGGGCGGCCTGTCAGGCAAAGGGCTATTTCAAGGTACGCAATCCCATCTGGACTTTTTACCAGAAAGCCAGACTGACTTTATCCTTGCAGTCCTGGCTGAAGAATTAGGACTCATCGGTGTCGTGACGCTTTTGATTTTATACATCCTGTTAATGGGCAGAGGGGTGCTGATTTCAGCCCAGGCCCAGGACACCTTTGGCCGGCTACTCGCGGGCAGCATCACGTTTACTTTCTTTGTCTATGTATTCGTCAATATCGGCATGGTCAGCGGCATATTGCCTGTCGTTGGTGTGCCGCTACCCCTGGTTAGTTACGGCGGTACGTCGATACTCACCTTGTTTGCTGGATTCGGCATGATCATGTCGATTCATTCTCATCGCCGAATTACCCTCTAAGGTATTGTTAGTTATGGTTGTCCGCCGTTTAAAGAACGTTGTATCTAAATTTTTACTGCCTGGTCTTATGCTGCTCTCCACCAGCGCCTGTGTGGCCGAGGGAGACCCGCAACCCTATGCTGATCGAGCAGAGGTCAAGGCTTTCATTGCAGAAATGGTCGCTGAAGGTTTTGATGAGGATGAATTGCAGCGAGCATTTGCAGATGCGTCTTACAAGCAATCAATCATTGATGCTATATCAAGACCCGCTGAACGGGTACTTACCTGGGATAGCTATCAGGATATTTTTCTGACTGATACGAGGGTTGAAAAGGGTCAACAGTTTATTGCCGAACACAAGCAAGCATTTGCAGCAGCGGAGGCTAAATACGGTGTACCAGCGGAAGTCATCGCGGCGATTATTGGTGTAGAAACCCTGTATGGCAAGATCAAGGGCAACTATCGAGTCATCGACTCGCTTTCTACGCTGGCCTTTGATTATCCACCGAGAAGTAAATTTTTCCGCTCGGAACTAAAGCAATTTTTTACGCTGGTAAAGGAAGAAAACCAATCGCCACTTGCACCCATGGGATCATATGCTGGTGCGATGGGATATGGCCAGTTCATCTCCAGTTCCTACCGGCACTATGCAGTGGATTTTGATCAGGATGGGGTCAGGGATATCTGGAATAATCCAACGGATGCCATTGGCAGTGTTGCCAATTATCTGGCTGAACATGGCTGGCAGGCAGGGCAAGATGTGGTGCTAAGGGCACAGCTTGCAAGTCCGGTGGATGACGAACTGTTTAACCGGGGTCTCGCGCCTGACACAAGGGTTGCAAGCCTGACAGCGCTGGGTGTCACAACAGCGAAAAGCCTACCAGCGGACCTGATAGTGACGCCGACGCTGCTTAATGGAAAGGAAGGTAAGGAATATTGGCTTGGCTTGCAGAACTTTTATGTCATTACCCGATATAATCACAGCAAGCTATATGCAATGGCCGTGTTCCAGCTCAGCGAGCGCATCAAAAAAGGGTTAACCAGTTAACTTTGTTGTTAGAAAATTCATCAGATTTCAATAAATCACCAAAAACCTCAAGCAATCATTCCATGCATTCACTTATCACTGCAGTTTGTTGTGTTTTGCTATTGGCAGGTTGTACCACTGTCTCAAATGCAGTGAATGTATCTCGTTCGAATCAGACCAGTCATTCAAGTGGGAGCACAGGCGCAGCTGTTGCGCCATATACAGCTGGTAACAAGACACCCTAT
>CBDUKY010000058.1:0-11023 GCA_965367925.1 uncultured Pseudomonadales bacterium
GTAGATGCGTTTGACAGAGTGCACGCCTGGGTCATTTTCCGGGCTGAATTCCTCTCCGGTTTTAGCCTTGTGCCAGTCAAGAATTCGACCAACAAAGGGCGAGATTAAAAATACCCCGGCATCCGCGCAAGCACGTGCCTGGGCAAAGCCAAACAGCAGGGTTAAATTGCATTGAATCGATTCTTTTTCCAATTGCCGGGCCGCCTCAATCCCCTCCCAGGTGCTGGCGATTTTGATCAGCACGCGATCCCGCGCAATACCTCTTTCTTCATACATGGCGATCAAATGACGAGCTCTGGCGATTGTCCCCGCTGTGTCAAAGGACAGTCGGGCATCAACTTCGGAAGACACGCGACCTGGAATCATTTTCAGAATCTCGGTACCGATCTCCACCGCAAGCCGATCGCAACTTTGCGCAAGTACCGCATCGGTTGAATCTGATTGGGCAGCTGCCCACTGCCGGACCTCATCAAAAAGATGTTTATAGGCAGGCAATTGAACGGCTTTTAACAGCAATGATGGGTTGGTCGTTGCGTCTTCAGGTTTGTATTTAGCAATTGCTTCTACATCACCGGTATCTGCAACGACATCGGTCATTTGTTTGAGTTGATCTAGTTTATTCATGGTATTGCGGACTGTTTTCTTGGGTTGGAACTACAACACCTGTTCCTGTTTCGGTCAACCACATAAACCATATGTGGATCACTTCAATCGAAACTGAAAGACGCGATATTTCTGCAGGTCACGGTAACTACTTTTGGCTGTAGCATATTGCAAAATGTAGATGCATAAGGTTCCATGGGGGCAAAGTTAACCTTAGAGACACAACGATGAAAAGGATTTCACTAAGTTGGTTGATGCTAATGCTATTAGCGACCTCAGTCCTCACCCGGGCAGCAAGCCCCTCTGCCCCTGAGGTTACCCGTTTGGGCGATGGACCGATCATTGTTCCTCATATGGATTCGCGCATGGGTAGCAATATTCAGGGCCCCTCTTTGATCCGTGTGCCTGATTGGATCGAGAAACCATTAGGTAAGTACTACTTATATTTTGCTGATCATCGCGGCACCTACATCAGATTAGCCTATGCAAACGCGATAACTGGGCCCTGGAAGATGCATGGACCTGGTTCACTAAAGTTAGCAGACTCCTTTTTTCCAACGACTTGCCCACCTTGTACGTTGCCGCCAGGTCTCAAAGGTACACCCTATGCACACATCGCATCACCGGACGTGCATGTAGACAACGAGAATAAGCAAATTGTCATGTACCTTCATGGTGCTGACGTTGGAAAACAATTGACCCGCCTTGCGCTATCGTCAGATGGTATTAATTTTAAAGGCAAGCCTGAGGTTTTGGGGCGGCCGTATTTTCGGGTAATGAATCATGCGGGCTATTATTATGCGCTAGCGATGCCTGGACTGCTGTATCGATCAAAAGATGGTTTGAGTAATTTCGAGGCAGGCCCGAGGCTCTTTAATGATGCCATGCGACACAGTGCCTTACTTATTCGTGACAAGACCCTTCATGTGTTCTGGACCCAGGCAGGACATGCGCCGGAGAGAATATTGATGTCGACTATCGATCTTCAAGCAGACTGGATGCAATGGAAGGAATCGGAGCCTGTTGAAGTACTGCGTCCAGAAACCGAATGGGAAGGTGCAACCTTAGAAGTTATCCCGTCAAAGCGTGGGCATATTGATGAAAGAGTTAATCAGCTAAGAGACCCGGCGATTTTCGAGGAAGATGGACGCGTTTATCTTCTCTATGCTGTCGCGGGCGAACATGGTATTGCTGTGGCTGAATTACATTTTAAATAGCGTGGCGGGATTGGTTTCTTATCAATCACGCGTCTCGCCGATTGCTAACCTAAGATAAACCGGTCTTGCTTACTTGTTAAGACAGGTGTTGAAACGTTACCAGTATTGCCAGTTGAGATGGCAATGTGGTGAAGTCCATTTAATTTATCTGTTCAGGTCGCTGTCTGGTAATTTTCCAGATGTCATGTTGTGCTAAACCCCATGTGTTTAGGAGTTGAAAAAAAGTGAAACGAATATTAGCGCTGGTACTTCTTTCTTGCCTTGGCCTGAGTGCCTGTAATGGGGCAGGACAATCAACTGCAGTTACCGGCGAGTCAGCCAGTATCACGTTGATGACCTTTAATGTGCAGAATCTGTTCGACAATATCGATGACCCAGAAAAAGACGACAAAGCGTATTTGCCCCTTTCTGCGAAGACCACTGCTGCGCACAAGCAGGCATGTGCGGGGATAGAAAACGTTTACTGGCGCAAGGAGTGTCTGGAACTTGACTGGAATGACCGTGTGGTTAACCTCAAGCTAGCGGCATTGGCAGAAGTGATCAAACAGGTTAACAAAGGGCAGGGGCCTGATGTTAGTGCCCTTCAGGAAGTGGAAAATGTCAGTATCCTGCGGCGCCTGATCAATGAACATCTTCAGGGGTTGGGGTACCTTGAACCCGTATTAATTGAGGGTGCTGATAAGCGGGGTATTGATGTGGCGTTTCTTAGCAAATTGCCACTGGTGGGAGCGCCAACCTTGCACCCATTCAAGATTGAGTCGTACCCTGGTAGATCCGCTGATACGCGGGGCTTTCTTGAGGCGCAATTCCGACTGCCAGATAACAGTATCCTGACAGGCTACGCCGTCCATTTTCCAGCGCCATACCATCCAACGCCTATGCGCGTCGCTGCTTATCAACAGTTACAAAAGCTAATGCGTACAAGACCCAGCGACGAGATGATTTTCGCTGCCGGTGATTTTAATACCACCAGCGTAGAAGATAAGCAGGCGCAATTGCTGGATCGTTGGGTTCGCCCAGATTGGCAGATCGTCCATGAGTACTGTAGCGGTTGTCCTGGTACCTATTATTATGCCCGGGACGATAACTGGTCATTTCTGGATATGATTTTAATTTCCCGTGCTGGTGACAATCAGAAGTGGCGCATTCGCGACAACTCGGTACGCATTGCCAATGCCGTACCAGCACAGGTCACTGAGCAGGGTACACCAGCACGCTTTGCGCCAGGAACCGGGCAGGGTGTCTCTGATCACTGGCCGCTAGTCGTCACGCTGGATGCAGCAAGCCGCTGAAGAGCTGGTGACCAGCAGGTGTATGCTTGCCTGGTAAGCATCTCAGGCTAAAGGGCACCCTTTTGTGACCAGGTAATGGTGCAATTTTTTGCCGCTTGCGTCATTCTTGGTAAACAACAATAGCAGTTGCGAGTTCATAGTAATGAGTTTTAGTAAATTAATCTGGGGTGTGAAAGCCAGCTTTAGAGGCTACGTAGAGGCAGCAGGTGGGTCGATTACGCTCAGTGATGGCGCTACCCGTACCGAGGATGGTGCCTTTGTATTTACGGCAGTCCCTGGCGGTGACCTTTCTATTGCACCGGATGGTAGTGCAACAGGTGCGTTGCGATTTAAGGGAACCGTCACCTTTGACGCACATGGTGGCATGTTAAAATCGACACTCACGGATCTGGGTATCGAGGCAAGTGCCGAGGGACTTGTTTTAACAGTGTTGGAAGCACCGATGAACACGGATCGCTGTGTGATTGCTGAACTCAGCTTAATCGAAGGAGAAGACTCACTTACCTTCCATACAAAAATCACTATCGATGGGATGTACCAGATTGCCGACAATTATCCACCAGGCACAGAGCTGGACCCACTGCGACTAGAATAGGTGACAAAGGTGGTGCAGCCACAGATGCTTATGGTCTTGAGATTAAGCAATAGAAGTCGCCTGGTCAGTACCAATCTGGGTGTGACGGTTTTTTGATTAATCTACATGTCGTTAATGTTAAGCGTGAACCACTCTCGGCCTTCATTGCCAATAAGAATAGTCTGATTGTCCATCCAGGTGACGGCCTCTGCCTGGCCAGTGAATTTCAAAGTGGTTTTAACCATTTTTGAATCTGTGGATAGCCATTTGTCACCACGACTGGGTTTGTCGAATACCCATATCTGGGTATAACAAAGTATGGCGAGATGGTTTCCGTCTGGGGAAACTTCCGCGGCCGTGACAATGAAAATGTCGTCGTGTTGATCGACCTCTTTTAGAATATTTGCTTCGTTGGTTTTTTCCGTGTCCAACCGGAAGAGGGTTGTTCCCGGCTCGAACTCGGCAATCTTGCCTGGCTTACGGTTCTTAGAGAGGAAGTACAGCTTGCCACCGAAGGTGAACATGGCCTCGCTATCATAATGCCACTTTTCTGCTGGGAAGTTTGTCTGGGCAGGGTATCGAACTGGTAGATATTTTAGCGTTCGCGACTGCTCAACGCCGAACGGCGTAGGTTCATACAATACATACACACCTAAATCACGCCGGGCATTGCCGTTGTTGCCCAGATCCGCAATATAAATAAAGTCCTCGTCAATGGCGATGTCTTCCCAGTCGATATTGGAAGCATTTAATACCCGTAAACCAGGCCATTCCTGTTTGCCCTTCTCGACCACTTCGGCATGATAATCTCCTGCAAGAAAGCGGGGAAATATCACCTTGCCCTGGCCGTTTACCGCAAACAGGCGCGCCGTATCACCGCTGTCATTATGAATCCAGTAAACATCATCAAAACGCCTGCTCTTGACCAGGCCGCTCATTTCGTTGATTGGTGCAAAAGTAATATCGAGTTGTTTTTTTATTGGACCATGGGACGCGCCAATTTCTGCTGCAGCGACGCTGGCGGGTAAAAAAACCAGCAGGAGTAAGAGCTTTAATCGGCGAATGAATCGTAACGCTTCAGAGCCTGTGGGGTATGCACGCAGGCAATGAGCTCTATTCAGGGCACGAATTGTGACAAGGTTAGGCATCTTATACCTGGACTCTGTTCGCACTGTAGACACCCAGCGACGTTTCCCGGGCAGTCTGACAGCGCAGAATTTGCAACGGATCTTTGCTGCTTTCAGCACTTTGTTAATCGAAATTTTGATCATATCGCTATATCTGCCATGTTCAGAATGCCATCCTACCTGAATTACCTGTTAGCATGGGGTTGTTTTCGTGCGAGAACAAAGTCGGCCAGCAAAAAATCTGGGAATTGATTACCTCTGGCGACAGGATAATGGTTGATTATCGCACGATGAGGATATTGTTGAGATGTCTAATCGAAGGTGTAGTATTCGCGAGACTGATTTTAGTCCTTGGCTCCAATTATTTCCGTACACTTATCCAATTTCTATCTGGAGAGATTTAACGTGCAGTTTGATGATGTCGTCCTTGGCCGCCGTAGTATTCGCGGCTACAAACCCGATCCTGTGCCGAGAGCACTGATTGAAGAAATTTTAACCCTGGCGATGCGATCACCATCGTCAATGAATACACAGCCCTGGAATTTCACAGTTGTCTCTGGTGAACCACTCAACCGTATCCGCGCTGGTAACACGGAACGCAATCTGGCGGGTGTGCCTCATTCCCGTGAGTTTCGTATTGGTAAGGCCTTTGCGGGAGAGCATCGTGACCGTCAGGTCGGTGTCGCAAAGCAATTGTTTGGCGCCATGGGGATTGAAAGGGATGATAAAGAAGGGCGACAGGACTGGGTGCTGCGCGGCTTCCGTCAGTTTGATGCGCCGGTCTGTGTGATTGTTACCTATGACCGTGTGCTAGCAGATAGTGATGATACAGCGTTTGATTGTGGCGCAGTCACAACCGCTTTAGTTAATGCGGCCTGGTCACGTGGACTGGGTGCGGTCATTAACAGCCAGGGCATTATGCAGTCACCGGTCGTTCGTGAACATGCAAACATTGCTGAAGACCAGGTGATCATGAAAGCTGTTGCACTGGGTTGGCCAGATGAAAGCTTTCCAGCTAATGCGGTTGTCTCTGAACGTAAAAGTATTGAAGAAGCAGCCCGATTTTTAGGTTTTGATGATTAGGCAGTGGATTTAAGCCAGCGTGGTTAATGACCACGCTGCCGCTGCGCACATAGCTCAATTAGTTTTGACAATATGCAAAGCGTTGAACGGATTTCTTCTGGGGATAGCTTCTCTGCATGTTGAAAAAGAATAGCGTTTTGCCTTACGTAGAGTCGGCCAGATGAAAACAATAATGTGTTGGTGCGAAAAAAACTTACCAGCTCTTTGTCGAAAAGGGTGATAACGGCTGCTCGATCAGGTCCGGTTAGATGAAAGGTTTGTGAAAAAATAAACTCACCTTCAATATCTATATCCGGGTCTTCTCCCCATAAAACCAGGTTCGCCAGGCCCTCTCGGCCAAGTTCAAAAGCTGTCAATGAATAGTCAGGTAAGTTGAGCAGAAATACAGAGAAAGTATGGACGGTGGAACCACCTGTGACTACTTTGCTTGATACAACACGCAAATCAAACACTGACCTGTGTGAATTACCTTTTTGATCATCAATGAGGTTATAGATCTCTGGCTCGTGAGATAGAAAGCTTAACGAGAAAGATGATTTAAATTTATCAGCAAACTCCGGTATGTTTGTTATGCCAACCAGGTCTATGGGATCTGCGAACGGCTGGTAACAAAAGTCGGTGAAAGCGTTTTGGAGTAGACGTTTGCGTTTCTCTCCAAGCAGGTGACGCCGTGAGTAGCGGCCTGACAAAGTTATTAACAAATATAAAAATATCAGAACGCCGAGGACCGCCACGATGGTGATAACCAGGTCAAAAATGGGTGACGCGAAGATCTCAAGGCTCCTGTTGGTAGATTGTTCCTACTAAAAATTAGGCAGCGACACTACAATGCCAAATGTTCACAGGAATTGACAGGCGTATTCAACCCGGCAGAGGCGTGGCTCTAATCTGAAGATCTCAGAGTGCCTATTTTGATTTTATGCACAGCTGTGTGGTTGATTATGGCTAACTGTCATTGCCAATAAATGACTTATCATCAGCGGCTAGTGTGTGGTCGTACCAACAAGGAACTAAAAATGGACGTTGTACTTCGTAGTGATGAAGCGGGGGTCTGTACCCTGACGCTAAATAGACCTGAAAAGCTAAATTCTTTAACAGTAGAAATGTTCCAATTGTTGCGTGAGCATATTGCGGCGATACGGTCGGACGATTCTGTTAGGTGTGTGGTAGTACGTGGCGCTGGTAAATGCTTTTCAGCTGGCCATGATCTTGGGGATATTTCATCCGGTGAAAGTGTGCCATCTCGTGGTTGGCATAGTGAAACCTTGAGGCTACTGGAGAAACTACCACAGCCTGTGATTGCGGCGGTTCACGGTCATTGCTACACAGGCGCGCTTGAAGTGGCGTTAGCAGCAGATTTTATCGTCGCATCTGAAAATGCAAGGTTTGGTGATACCCACGCGAAATGGGCGCTGACACCTATCTGGGGGATGAGTCAAAGGCTGCCACGGCGGGTAGGTGTGGCAACAGCAAAACGCTTGATGTTTACCGCAGCGATGTTCACAGCAGACGAGGCACTCCGCATTGGTCTGGCGGAACTTGTGTATCCGGATGACACCTTCGACAAGCGTGTCGCTGCGCTCGCCGCACAAATTTGTGAAAACTCTTCCTTTAGCCATGCGGCGAACAAACGGTTGCTAGATAGCACGGATGGTCAGCCGCTGGATGCTGGTTTGCAGCGAGAGGTGATGGAATCTGAAGGCACAGGACCTGACGCACAGGAACGAATTGCCCGGTTCATGAAAAAATAATCCGTCCGTGTTAAAACCTTTTGCAATTTACCTGTTGAAGCGGACTTTTGACATCCGAACAAGGACCCGCGCGTCATGAAAGAAAAGGGGCAACAACCCAATATTCTATTTCTTTATTCTGATCAGCATCGCGCAGATGTTATGGGCTGCGCGGGGAATACCCGTGTCGCGACACCGAATCTGGATAGGCTAGCAGGCGAGGGCACACGATTTGAGCAGGCCTGGACTGAGGGTCCGATTTGCCAGCCAGCCCGCACATCATTACTCACAGGTCAATTTCCCACAACCCATGGCATCCTTGGCAACTTTGGTGAAGAAAGTCAGCCTTCCTGGAATACCTATCCTCGTGCACTACAACAAGCGGGCTATGAAACCGCAGTCGTGGGCAAAACACATTACGCCAATTGGCCGATGGGTGGCGGAAGTAAAACACCACCAGAGGATGATTGGATTAAGAGCTTTGGCTATGACCATGTGTTAGAGGAATTTGATCGTTATGTGCATGTCAATTTTGAAACACCCTATACGCGATTTCTAACTGAACATGGTGAACTTGAAGCCTACCAAAAGGTGGTTGCAGAGAGGTTTCGAATAGGTGATCGCCACTGGGAAGGCGTGACCAGCCCATTACCACAAGAATTGGACTTAACAAGTTTTCTCGCATCGGAAGCACAAGCCTGGTTAAAGCAACGTACAGGTGCCAGCCCCTGGTTTCTTAACCTGGCATTTGTGCAACCGCATGTGCCTCTGATGGCAGACCCGCTCTGGGCGGCGCATTATGCAGACGCACAAATCCCGCGTAGCGACACGGCTACACCGACTAGTGATCATGCAGACTGGGAGAAACATATCCAGGCACTACAAAAGCACTCCCACAGTGAACTGCTTGATGATGATTTTGTGCTTGCAGGTGCCAGGCAGTATTACGCGATGGTTTCGTTGATCGATCAGAAGGTGGGTGAAATATTAACGTTGCTTGAGCAACGTGGTGAATTGGATAACACCTTGATTATATACGCATCAGATCATGGTGAAATGCTCGGCGATCACGGTTTGATGGCAAAGATGTGCTTTTATAAGTCCTCAGTGAGAATTCCTTTGATCATTCGACCGCCAGGAGGCAGTGCCCCGGGCGTTCATGAAGATCCCGTACAGGCGATTGATATTGCAGCGACAGTGCTTGATGCTGGCGAAGCGACACCATTGCAACATTCACCGGCTCGTTCTCTCTTGCCAATTTTAGCGGACGTGCATGCACCCTTCAGAAAGATCGCAAATAGTATGATTCGGCTAAGGCCCGAAACACCAACCTGGATTGCTGCGACCGACGGCAGGTATCGCTTGACCTACAATCGAGACACAGGCGAGGCGGTTGAATTTTTCGATCTTGAAACAGATCCAGATGAAAATATTAATGGTGCAACCGATAAAACCAACGCCACAGAAATTAATCGTTTGTTGGAAATGAGTCGGACGAATCTGCGTTGATAGAATCTGAGTAAGACTTACTCTACCCCGGATTTACCAATTCCGACGGGCGCGCTTTTGCCGCCGGCTCTGGCTTTGCTCACGACTTCTCGTAATGTGAACGCGGCATTCAACGCTTGTTTTGAAGTGTTGGGTCCTAATTCTCCCACCCGTAAATATTCACCACGGTCAGCGGCCATGCGAAAGTCGACAATAGCACCGGCAGTCTCATAGATTTCTCCGGTGGCCCCAAACCCGTGACCCTCATTAGTTTGAGCGTAATTGGTCGCCTGGTATCCCATGCGTTGAAGCAATTTGGGACTGGCTCGCTGTAATACTTCGGGACTTACCGACAACATCCAGTTCTCTTGTTGCCTGAGAAAAGGCTTTTGCATACCGTTAAGCATAACAATGCGTGGTTCATCAGTGTGATTAACACCCGTGCCATGTAATAGGCGTCCATCTATTATGATCATGGTGCCGGCCCTGGCATCGATATTGATTGCTGGTGGTAATTTTCCAACCGGTTTACCAGCGCGGACTGCTTCAGATAGCACAATATGGCTGCCGGGGATTACTAGCGTGCCACCATTAGTCTCATCAAGATCTGAAATCGCCGTTAGGATATTAACCATCATGGGGCTGGTAGCGTCGAGTGCGTTATTTTGATCTTGATGAAGCGCCTGCGGTACGCCGCCCTTTAATGAAATAGAAGCAATGAGTGAAGCACATATCCATCCCGGTCCTACAGCCTCCGTTACTAACTGTTCTATTAAGGCGCCACCCTGAACGACATCTGGGTGCTGCTCGATAAGCCCTTCAAAGCACCGACCTTTATTAACGCAGCAATTGATATTCTGGCCGCTGGGTGTTTTTTGAACGATTCCGGCTAGCCGCTCGCCTTCGGCCTGCTCCAATACCCGGCGTCGAATAACTTCTACCTGTTGGGCCGATAGTGCGGCCTCAACCTTGCAATATCCCCACTTTAAAAAATCCTGTCGAAGCTGTTGAATGTCCTTGCTCGGTTTTGGTAAATCCTTGTCCTGCCAATAGGGATGTTTTGAGCCGATCGTCGTGTCGTAGTAGGAGCCCGGCTTAAACTGCCAGTTTCCCCATTCACTGCTTCGTTTGGGCGGTACAAAATAGATCTCAGGGTTGTTCTCCAGAACCGACTTCATGGGTTCCTTTGATGTCACCTGTGCGTGATACATCTGTAATTCAGGTGCGGATTTGGATGCGATATAAGCAGGATCAAATTCATTGGGAACGGAACTCATGCTTTCGGAATCTCCTCTAGGTCACGTGCTGTTTTTATATAGCATTTTGAGAAGAATATACCCTATATATCGTACCTTGGGTCAGGGTAAAACTGTCTTACCGGGGATTAACGGGTTTGGTTGGTCTTTGTTGCCGCTCTCATGACTTTCGCTATGCGATCGTTTGCTGCGCAAACTAAGTCATTGTCGCTAGAGGGGTGATAACGGGTTGGTCTAGTTCGCGTTTTGCCCGTTGGGCAAAGCCACGAACCTGGTGGCCAGAGGTGGAATCGAACCACCGACACGGGGATTTTTAGACTGCTTGGCCTACCTGTTGATTTCATTTCATATCACGAATTTTGCTGTGATTACGATCAGGTCTGGTCTCGATGATCTGCAATTGTCGATTTCCACAACGCTCTTGTCTCTCCCATCCCCAAAAGAAAATAACTCTGGTTTGTCGCAGTCTTGCATCGGTACAAAGCTCTGGCCTAACTCCTGTACGTAGCCACACAAAAAAGCGATATATATAGTAATATTGTAAATAATATAAAGGTTGACTTAAGACCCAGTAACAATCATAATGTTAAACATAATATTACTTGGTAGGCAGATATGTCGATTGGGAAGATTGGTTTCAGTATTGGATACGC